>CAYHEI010000060.1:0-10932 GCA_964355385.1 uncultured bacterium
CCGATTCAATCACATAGAGGAAAGGATAGATCATGTTCAACGAAGTCCTGGTAGGTACGCAGAACAATGCCGATGGCAACGTCGTCAAGGCCCGCGGTACGCGCGATGGCGCGCAGGCAGTCCAGTCCATGCACGGCCAATACTACGAGGCGGCGCTGCGCGGCAACGTCTTTCACTGCTCGACCGTCATCGCCGGCAAGGTGGTGCTCGTCGCGGCAGCGACGCTCGCTGGCGTCTTCACGGTCCACAATCCGCTCGGCTCCAACAAGAACGTCGAACTCATCAGCTTCACCTGGGGTCCGACCAGTGCGACCGCCGTGGTGAACACGGTCGGCCTGCTGATCCAGCGCAACCTCACCACGACCTCTGGTGTGCCGACCTCTACGACCTCCGGCACCGTGCATCGCCTCGGGGTGACTGGCGTGCCGAGTACCGCCTTTTATTCGGTGGCGACGCTGACGAATGTGGCGATCCCGGGCGCGGCTGGATCCGCGCGCGCGACTGCTGCGGTCCGGCCGCACGCTCGTGGCGGTGACCGAAAAGGCCCCCGCCGCGCGGATCACCGCGCTCGAGCTGCGCGGGGCCGAGGTCCTGCGTGTGGCGGCACGGGATGGCCGGGTCGAGCCGCGGGCGCTGCTGCGGGTGCTGTTCGCGCGGGGGATCGGCTCCGTGCTGTGCGAGGGTGGAGCCGAGCTGGCGGGAGCCTTGCTGGACGCCCGCGTCGTGGACCGGGCCGTGATCGTCGTCGCCCCTCGCCTCCTCGGGGGGCGCGGCGCCCGCCCCTCCGTCCTGGGCCGGGGACGGTCGCTGCGGGCCGCGATTCCGCTCGCGGACGTGGCCGTGGCGCGGCGCGGCGCCGACATCGTCATCACGGGCCGGGTCCGGGGAGCGCGGTAATCTTCACCGGCATCGTGGAATGCGTGGGGACGGTCAAGACGGTGGAACGCCCGCGCGGTCGGCTGCGCCTCACCATCGCGGCGCCGTTCGCACGGTCGCTTCAACCGGGTGGCAGCGTCTGTGTCGGCGGCGCCTGCCTGACCGTCGTGCGGCGGAAGGCCGGCGCATTCCGCGTGGACCTCGTGCCGGAGACGCTCCGCCGGACGACGCTCGGCCGGCTGCGGATGGGGGACCGGGTGAACCTCGAGCGTCCGCTGCGCTGGCGCGGCCGGGTCGAGGGGCACCTGGTGCAGGGCCACGTCGAAGGCGTCGGGCGGGTCGTTTCGGTCCGGTCCGAGGGCGCCGGCAAGCGCCTGGGGATCTCGCTGCCGCGCAGCCTGGCCCGCTTCTTGATCACGATGGGATCCATCGCGGGGGCGGGGGTGAGCCTGACGGGGGCCGGGGCGCGCGCCGCGCGGTTCGAGGTCGCGCTCATCCCCTTCACACTGTCGCGCACGACGCTGGGCGCATTGCGGGCCGGCGACCCGGTCAACATCGAGACCGATCTCCTGGCCCGCCACGCTACGCGGCTGCGCGGGAAGCGGGGATGAGGGTCGAGGGTCCTGTGGGCGGCTTCAGCGACACGCCGGGCAAGGAGCGCGTCGGGGACAAGAGGCGCGCGCCGACGTCCGTCAAGGGGCCGGGCGCGCGTCCGCCGACGTTCGTCGAAGAGCTGCAGGGCGCGCTCGCGGAGGACGCGTCGGAGGACGTCGACGTCGAGCAGCTCCTCGCGGACATCGATTCGTCCGGCAAGGAGCTGACGGCGAAGCCGACCGCCGAGCGGCTCAAGGCGTACAAGGAGTCCGTGAAGCGTTTCATGCTGGTCGCCGTCCGGAAGACGTTCCGCGTGCAGGTGGTCGAGGGGCGCGGGATCCACCCCAAGCTGTACGTGATGGTCGAGAAGATCGAGAGCCGGCTCGACGAGCTGGCGCGGCAGGTGCTCACCGCCAACCGGAACCCGCTCCGCCTGCTCGCGCAACTTGAGGAGCTCCGCGGGCTGTTGTTAGACTTGAAGACATGATGGACGACGCGACATTGAACGGCGCGAGCGGAAGCGAGCGACGCGGCGACCGTGGCTCAGCCATGGTCGCCGGCCGTGGTGGCGAAGGTCATGCTTAACACGATCGACGAGGCTCTAATCGACCTGCGTGCCGGGAAGATGGTCATCGTCGTGGACGACGAGGACCGGGAGAACGAAGGCGACCTCATCATGGCCGCCGAGAAGGCGACTCCGGCCGCCGTGAACTTCATGATGGTCGAGGGACGGGGGCTGGTCTGCGTTCCGCTTCCCGGCGCGGCGCTGGCCCGGCTGGGGCTCGAGCCGCAGGCGGCCGACAACACTTCCCGCTTCGGGACGGCCTTCACCGTCTCCGTGGACGCCGCGGCGACCTCGACGGGGGTTTCGGCCCACGACCGGGCGCTGACCATCCGCGCCCTGTCGGACCCGCGCACCCGGCCGGAGGACATGCTCAGGCCGGGCCACGTGTTCCCCATCCACGCCGTCGAGGGGGGCGTGCTGCGCCGGGCGGGCCACACCGAGGCCGCCGTGGACCTCGTGGCCCTGGCGGGCCTGCAGCCGGCCGGCGTTCTCTGCGAAGTGGTCGCGGCGGACGGCACCATGGCGCGGCTGCCCGGTCTGCTCGAGTTCGCCGCGCGGCACGGGCTGAAGATCGTTTCCATCGCGGACCTCATCCGCCACCGGCGGCAGCGCGAGAAGCTCGTGGAGCGGGTCACCTCCGTGGAGTTCCCGACGCGTTTCGGCGAGTTCCGCCTGCACCTGTATCGGAACATCTTGGAGAACACGCATCATCTGGCGCTGGTCAAGGGCGACGTCGCGGGGGGGCCGCCCGTGCTCGTGCGGATGCACTCGGAGTGCCTGACCGGCGACCTCTTCCACTCGCTACGCTGCGACTGCGGGGAGCAGCTCGAGACGGCGCTGGCCCGCATCGAGGAGGAAGGGCGTGGCGCGCTCGTGTACATGCGCAAACACGAAGGCCGGGGGATCGGGCTGGCCAACAAGCTCAAGGCCTACGTCCTGCAAGAAGCCGGCGCGGACACGGTCGAGGCCAACCGCCAGCTCGGCCTACCGGCCGATCTGCGCGACTATGGCGAGGGCGCGCAGATCCTCCTCGATCTCGGCATCCGGCAGGTGCGCCAGCTCACGAACAATCCGAAGAAGGTCGTGGGCCTCGAAGGGTACGGGCTCACGATCGTCGAGCGCGTGCCGATCGAGACGAAGGCGAACCCCCGGAACCTCAAGTACCTCCAGACGAAACGGGAAAAACTCGGTCATCTATTTGAGAGTCTTCCGTAGATGCTGATCGAGGGCGACCCGGCGCCGGGCGACCGGCGCTTTCTCATTCTGGCCGCCCGGTTCAACCGGTGGATCACGGACCGGCTCGTGACGGGGGCCTCCGGGGAGCTCCTGCGGCGCGGCACGCGGGCGGAGCGGATCGACACCGCCTGGGTGCCGGGATCGTTCGAACTGCCGGCGGCCGCGCGGGCGGCGGCCGGGACCGGCCGCTACGCCGCCGTGATCTGCGTGGGGGCGATCCTGAAGGGGGAGACGAGCCACGACCGGCTGATCGCGGACACCTGCGCGCGCGGGATCCAGGACGCCTCGGCCGCGACGGGCGTCCCCGTGACGCTCGGCGTCATCGCCGCGGACACGTTCGAGCAGGCCGAGGCGCGCTGCCATACGGACGGCGGCCGCAACTTGGGCGCCGATGCTGCTGCGGCGGCGGCGGACATGGCGGGCCTGCTCGCGCGGCTGCGCGAAGGTCCCTGAGCATGGTCGGAGGTAGCCGGAGAAAGTCCCGCGAGCTGGCGATGAAACTCCTGTACCAGCATCACCTGACCCACGCTGCACTGGACCGCGTGTGCGAGACGTTCGACGAGTATCGCGAGGCGCCCGAGGGCTCCCGCAGCTTCGCCCTCGTGCTCGCGCGGGGGGTGGAGCGCCACCTGGCCGAGATCGACGGCGCGATCACGGCCGCGCTGGAGAAGTGGGAGTTCAGCCGGCTGGCCGCGATCGACACGCAGATCATGCGCGTCGCCGCGTTCGAATTGCTGCACTGCGACGATATCCCGGCCAACGTGACCATCGACGAGGCCATCGAGCTCTCTCGGCAGTATTCCACGGGCGAGTCGGCCAAATTCGTGAACGGCGTGCTGGGGGCACTGGCATCCAAGCACGCGGCGCACAAGATTACCCGTGCCACTCGCGGTGGCATGCTGGATTCATGAACCTGGAACGCAACATCGTCGGTGATGGGGACGGTGATGGGGACGTAGTTCAGATATTCAGTTTCCCGTCGAGAATCTGAAGATCTGAACTACGTCCCCACGGGGACAGCCAGCGGGGGTCGAGGAACAGCTCCGGGGTCACGATGCAGCAAGCCTGCCGGAACGCGAGAAGCGGGTGGAAGCATGCTGAAAGCTCATGAAGATAATTCCCCCATCTCGAGTCAGCCGAGGGGGGGCTATCGGATGCGCTGCGCGAGCGTCTTTCCGAATCTCACCAGGCGCACCTCCACGTCGGCGAAGGACCTCGCCGACATCGCTTCCCCATACAACACTTGGCCGGTCATAATGTCAACGACCCGAAGGTGAACCGCGAACTGAGCTTCGCTGCTGCGAGACCCCGACGCTCCTTGGTCATGCGCGATCGCTAGACGGGGCCCTCGACGGGGTTCTCGAGGACGCCGAGGCCGACGATTTCGAGGCGAAGCGCGTCGCCGGCCTTGAGGAAGACCGGGGGCTTCTGGAAGACGCCGACGCCGTCGGGCGTGCCGGTGGCGATCAGGTCGCCCGGGAGGAGGGTGATGCCGCGCGAGATGAACTCGAGGAGCGCGGCGACGGGAAAGATCATCTCGGCGGTGTCGGACTTCTGCCAGACGCGGCCGGACACCGTGCAGGTCAGCGCGAGCTGCTGCGGATCGGGGATCTCGTCTCGGGTGACGAGAACCGGACCGATGGGGCAGAAGGTGTCGAGCGACTTGCCTCGGACCCACTGCTTGTCGCCGAACTGCACGTCGCGGGCGCTGACGTCGTTGAGGACCGTGTACCCGAAGATCGAGGAGAGGGCGTCCGCCTTGGAAACGCCCTTCGTCCGAGCGCCGATCACCACGCCCAGCTCGATTTCCGGATCGGCCTGTTCGGTGAGACCGCGGGGCCAGCGGATCGCCTCGCCGGGACCGATGAGCGCGGTCGGCGCCTTCGAGAACAGGATCGGGGAGGTTGGGACCTCCACCTTTTGCTCGCGGCAGTGGTCCATGTAGTTGAGGCCGACGCAGAGGATCTTGGACGGCCGAGCCAGGGGAGCCAGGATGTGCACGCGCGAAGCGGGATATGTCCCCGCGGCTCCGGACTTGCCGGCGACCGCCTCGAGCACCTGCCGCGCGTTATGGAGAGCGACCGCCCCGGCCTCGATGAGCCCCTCCATGCCGTGCGCGTACCACGCCTCGAAGGCGGCGTCCTGCCCGCTTGCTCCGCCGACGAGCAGTGCGCGGGCGGCCGCGAGAAGGTCCACGACCGTTCCGTCGGCAAGGGCGCCCACGCGGGGGCCCGCCCCGGCGTCGAAGCGGAGGAGTTTCAGGTCGGCTTGGCCTGCAGGTGCTCGAGCCCGGTCGAGCCGGCCACCTGCGTGAGGCGGCCCTCCTCCCACAGCCGGGCGAAGATCTCGACGAGATGCGGGTCGAACTGGTGGCCGCCGTTACGGCGCATTTCCTCGACCGCCTTCTCGGGGCGCATGGCGCGGCGATAGGGGCGATCGGAGATCATGGCGTCGAACGAGTCCGCGATGCAGAAGACCCGCGCCAAGATCGGAATCTCCTCGCCCTTGAGGCCGTTCGGATAACCGCGCCCGTCGAATCTCTCTTGATGGTGCAGGATCACGGGCAGGGAATTGCGCAGGAAGTCGAGGCTCTTGAGCACGTTGTACCCGATGACGGGATGTTGGTGCATCACCGTCCACTCCTCCTCGGTCAAGGGGCCCGTCTTCTTCAAGATCACGTCCGGCACTCCGACCTTGCCGATGTCGTGGAGCAGCGCGCCATACTCGAGATCGAGCAGCTCCTTCGCGGAGAGGCCCGCGCTCCGGCCGAGCTCCATGGCGTACTGGACGCCGCGCAACGAGTGCGTTTCGGTCGTCCGGTCCTTCGACTCCAGCAGGGCGGCCAAAGCGCCGAGGGTGGACACGTACGACTGGCGCAGGCGGTCGGTCACCGCGTTGAACGCCTCGGCGATCGTACTGGCCTCGTCGGTCGAGGCGACCGAGATTCCACCCGGCGCTTCGCCTCGCTCGATGGCGCGCGCGTACGAGGCGACCGAGCGTAACGAGCGCGTCAACCAGCCGATCATGAGGGCGTTGACCGCGAGGGCGGCCGCGAAGACCAGGAGAACCCACAAGATGTCCTTGCGGAGCCGCCCGTACAGAAACGATCCGAACGCGGGTGCCGCCACGCCGATGCGCACGATCGCCGCGGGTGCTCTCGCGTTCCACGAGCGGGAGACGGCCGCGTGATAGACGATCGTAAGTCGGCCACGGCCGCCGACGAGGGCGAACTGGGGGGAACTGGCGAGCAGCTTCGCCTGGAGTCCCGGATCGAGCAGGCCGACTCCCTCGCCGTTGGCCGCGAGCAGCTCGCCGCCGGGGAGCGGCCGCACGATAGAGAAGTGCGTCAGCGCGGGCAGCAGGCCGTTCAGGTTGGCGTACACCGCCTGGAACGCGCGCGCCCGGCGGCCGGGCTCCGCGGAGAGCGCCTCGACGACGGCCGGGAACATGTCCGCGTAGTACGTTTCGCAGACGCGCCGCAACTCGGCCTTCTGATTCTCGATCAAGTGCGCATGGTGGCGGTAGGTTGCGAGCAGGAGCGTAAGGGCGACGCAGACGAAGGTGGCGAGGGCGGTTCCGCCGATCAGCCGGGGAGTGACCCCCCTCAGAAACTTCATATCAATCCAAGTATATCCCCCCCCCGCGGGGGAGCGATAGGGGGGGCGATCAGATCGTGGTTCCCTCGCGCCGCGTGAGTTCCCGGAAGCGGGAGATGAGATTCGTCGTGATCTGACCCGGCCGGCCGGTCCCGATCGAACGGCCGTCCACGGTGGACACCGGGATGATCTCGGCGGCGGTCCCCGTCAGAAAGCATTCATCCGCCGTATACAGCTCGTACCGCGTGAACGGCTCCTCCCGGCAGACCACCCCCATGTCCGCGGCCAGCTGGATCACCACGTTGCGGGTGATGCCCTCCAGCGCGCCGATGTGGGTGGGGGGGGTGACGAGCGCCCCGCGACGCACCGTGAAGATGTTGTCGGCGGTACACTCGGCCACGTAGCCGTCCGCGCTGAGCATGATCGCCTCGATGGCGCCATAGTTGTTGGCTTCGATCTTCGCCAGGATGTTGTTCAGGTAGTTCAGCGACTTGATCTGCGGATTCAGCGCTTCGGGCAGGTTCCGGCGTGTCGCGACCGTCATCACGACGAGGCCCTTCGCGTAGTACTCCTCCGGGTAGAGGGAGATCTTGTCGGTGATGACGATGAGCCCCGCCTTGCGGCACTTCCGCGGGTCCAGGCCCAGGTCTCCCACGCCGCGCGTGACGATGAGCCGGATGTACGCGTCCGTGAGTGAATTCGCGCGGAGGGTGTCGAGGACCGCGTCGCGGATGGCGGGAAGGGGCAGCGGCAGCTCCAGCATGATCGCCCGCGCGGATTGCTCCAGCCGCGCGAGGTGTTCGTCCAGCCGGAACACCCGCCCGTGGTACGTACGGATGCCCTCGAACACGCCGTCCCCGTACAACAGGCCATGGTCGAACACGGACACCATGGCCTCCTCCTTCGCGAACAACTTCCCGTTGACGTACACCTTCACGCGGTGACCTCCCCCCCGGTCATGCGCACCACGCGGCCGGCGCGGCTCATGAGCTCCGGATTGTGCGTTGCGATCACGAATGTCCGGCCGTCCCGGCGGTTCAGGGATTGGACGAGGTCCATCAGGGCGGACGCCGTGCCCTGGTCCAGGTTTCCGGTCGGCTCGTCCGCCAGGACGAGCGCGGGCTCGTTCATCAGCGCGCGGGCGAGCGCCAGGCGCTGAGCTTCCCCGCCCGAGAGTTGCGTCGGGCGGTGGTGTGCCCGCCGGTCGAGCCCCACCGCGGCCAGCAGCTCGCGGGCGCGGGCGTCGAGGGCCCGGGGCGTGCGCGAGCGCCAGCCCTCCCGGGCGGCGATCAGCCCCGGGAGCGCCACGTTCTCCAGCGCCGTGAGTTCCGGCAACAGATGATGAAATTGAAAGACAAAGCCGATGTTCGTGTTCCGGAACCGCGCCCGCTCCGCGTCATCGAGCGCGGTGAGGTCCGTCCCCTCCACTTCGACGCGGCCGCCGCTCGGACTCAGCAGGCCGCCCAACAGCGCGAGGAGGGTGCTCTTGCCCGCTCCGGATGGGCCGACGAGGGCGATGAGCTCTCCGCGCCGGACCTCGAGCGACGCATTCTTGACCGCCTCCACGACCGAAGGCGCCGCGAACCGTTTCGCGAGCCCGGCGGCCCGCGCGACGACCGCGCTGGAGCTACTCATACCGGATCGCCTCCATGGGGTCAAGTTTCGCGGCCTGGCGCGCGGGATACGCGGAGGCCGCCCAGCAGAGCAGGAGGGCCGCGAGCGGGATCGCGACGAGGTCGAGCAGCGGGTTCATCGCGACGGGCAGCGTGGTGAGGTAGTACACGCTTCCGCCGCCCGGCATGCGGATGGGGTAGAGCCGGATGGCCGCGCAGAGCCCCGCACCGAGGATGACGCCCGCGCCGACGCCAACCGCGCCGACGAGCATTCCCTGCAGCACGAAGATCCGCCGGAGGCTTCGCGGCGGGACCCCGATCGCCGCCAGGATGCCGATGGCCCGCGTCTTCTCGAGCACGGTCATGATCAGGCTGCTCGTGATGTTGAACGCGGCCACGGTTACGATCGTCATCAGGATGAGAAACATGACGAGCTTCTCGACCTTGATCGCGAAGAACAGGTTTCGGTTCAGCGCCAGCCAGTCGCGCACTACCCAGGCGTGTCCGACGCGCGCCTGGACCTCGATCCCCATCTCGTGGGCGCGCATGAGTTCCGCGACGCGGACGATCGCGCCCTCCGGGAAGCTCGCGCCGGCGAGCTTGCGGAAACTGCGCAAGGGCAGATAGGCGGTGTGCGCGTCGTAGTCGTACATGCCGACCTCGAAGATGCCCGCGACGCGGACCGTGAGCAACTGGGGAAGCGCCTGGGGCAAACGGCGCGCCGTCATGAGCACGACCGTGTCGCCGGGCGTCACGCCGAGCGTCGCCGCGAGCTCGGCGCCCAGGACGATGGCGTTGTCGGTCGAGCCGAAATCGGGGAGACGGCCGCGGGTGAGGTGCGCGGACAGTTTCACCACCTTGGCAGCCGCCTCGCCGTCCAGTCCGAGCACGACGGCGCCCATGGCGCCGCCGCGCGTTTGGAAAAGCGCCTGGGTCATGGCGTACAGGCCCGCGGCTTCCACTCCGCGGACGCGGCGCAGGACGGGGAGGAGTGAGTCCTCCGCGGGGACGCCCGCGACGGGCTGCACCCAAAGATGCGCGCTCATCGCGGTGATCTTGTTCCGGAGATCCTGTTCGAATCCGCTCATGACCGAGATGACCACGATCAGCGCCGCGACCCCGAGAGCGACGCCTGCCACGGAGAGGAAGGCCACGACGGGGATGAAGCGCTGCCGGTGGGCGCGCAGGAGCAGCTTCAGCGCGAGCAACCGGCGATAGTCGGTGCTCACGTCTCCCGCGGTTCCCCTGGACCCTCGGGCCGCAGCTGGGGGAACAGGATGACCTCCCGGATGGTCGTGGTGTCCGTCAGGAGCATGACCAGCCGGTCGATGCCGATCCCCAGTCCGCCGGCCGGCGGCATGCCGTGCTCCAGCATCTCGATAAAGTCCTCGTCGAGGACTTGCGCGTCCGCGTCGCCCGCCTCCCGCAGCCGCGCCTGCGCTTCGAACCGATGCCGCTGCTCGTCCGGGTCGTTGAGTTCGGAGAAGGCGTTCCCGACCTCGAAGCCGGCGATGATGGGCTCGAAACGCTCCACGAGCCGCGGATCCCCGCGATGCGCCTTCGCGAGCGGCGACAGGTCCACGGGATGATCCGTCACGAAGACCGGACCGTCCAACTTGTCCTGGACGAGGAAGCCGAAGAGCTTGTCGAGCAGTTTCGGGCGGCTCAGCCGCGCGGCGTCCGCGATCTTGTGGTCCATCGCCGTCCGCCGGAGGGTGTCGACGTCGGCGTCCAGCGGATCGAACCCCAGGGCCCGGCGAAGTTCCTCGACGAAGGACACGCGCCGCCAGGCCTTCGCGAAATCGAGGCGAAGGCCTTGATACGTGAGCACCGGAGAACCATTGACCGCGGTGACGACCGTGCGAAACAGGTCCTCGGTGAGCCGCATCATGCCCTCGTAATCGGCGTATGCCTCGTAGAGCTCCAGGAGGGTGAATTCGGGGGTGTGCATCCGGTCGAGCCCCTCGTTGCGGAAGTCCTTCGAGAATTCGTAGACCCGGTCGAGGCCTCCGACCAGCAGGCGCTTGAGATAGAGCTCGTTGGAGATTCTCAGGTAGTAGGTCGTCTTGAGGCTCTCGTAGAACGTGGTGAACGGGGTCGCGTCCGCGCCCCCGTACAGCGGCTGCAGCACGGGGGTCTCCACCTCGAGATAATCGCGCGCGTCGAGCGCGTCCCGGATCGCGCGGATCGCCTTGGCGCGGATCCGGAAGATCTCCCGCACCTCCGGGTTGCTCAGCAGATCGAGGGCGCGGCGGCGGTACCGAATGTCGGCGTCTTTCAGTCCGTGCCACTTCTCGGGAGGGGGGCGCAGAGCTTTCGCCAGCACCGTCACGGACGAGACCTCCACGGTCAGCTCCTTCGTGCGCGTCCGGAACACCCTCCCGCAGACTCCGGCGAAATCCCCGACGTCCAGGTCGCGCAGGCCGCCGAACACCTCGTCCCCGAGCGTATC
>CAYHEI010000061.1:0-10912 GCA_964355385.1 uncultured bacterium
CGCGCCATTCACCTTCCTCCATACGGGAGCATGCGATGCGCGGCCTTGGCCATGACGTCGGGAAGGAACGACGCGGTCCTGCTCTTGCGGACGCGCTTACGGCCCTTGTTCGTGAGCAGGTGGCGGCGGCCGTGCTGCTGGAAGCGGACCTTGCCCGAGGCCGTGAACCGGTACCGCTTCTTGGCCGAGCTGCGGCTTTTCAGCTTGGGCATCGCGTCAGGCCTTGGCCGCTTTCGGCTTGGGAGCGATCACGACGGTCTTGTACTTGAGCTCGCTGACGTCGCGCTGCTCCACGGTCCCGAGCTCGGAGAGCGACTTCACCAGGTTGTCGAGGAGGCGGATGCCGATGTCCGTGTGATCCACCTCGCGCCCGCGGAAGGCGATGACGAGCTTCACCTTGTCCCCCTGGGTGAGGAACCGCTCGGCGGCCCGCAGCTTGACCTGGTAGTCGTGCGGCGCGATCTTCAAGTGAAACTTGACCTCCTTGACCTTGACCTTGTGCTGGCGCTTCCGCGCCCCCTGCTCGTGCTTTTGCTGCGTGTACCGGAACTTCCCGAAATCCATAAGCCGGCACACCGGCGGGCTGGCTTCGGGCGCGACCTCGACGAGATCCAGCCTGGATTCCTCCGCGAGCCGCAGCGCCTCCTCGAGGCCGACGACGCCCACCTGCCCGCCCTTCCCGTCCACCAAGCGAACGCGGGACGAGAGGATTTCCCGGTTGATCCGGTAATGGCGCTCTTGCTCGGCCATCTACAGGGCCGCCGGGCCGGAAACCCGGCTCACGCCCCTAACCGCCACCCTCCTGATTCGACTGGGAGATCCCGTTCACCGTTCAAAAGTGTAGCATCCCCCGCCGGGGGATTTCAAGCCATCCGCTCGATCAGCGCCGTGGCGAATTCCGAGGTCCGGACCTGCCGGGCCCCCCCCATTTGGCGCGCCAGGTCGTACGTCACGACCTTCGCCGCGATCGTCGCTTCCATGGCCCGCGTGACGAGCCCGGCCGCCTCGCCCCAGCCCAGGTGTTCGAGCATCATGACCCCCGACAAGATCACGGCGCTCGGGTTGACCACGTCCTGGTCCGCGTACTTCGGGGCCGTCCCGTGGGTCGCCTCGAAGAAGGCCGCCTCATCGCCGATGTTCGCCCCGGGCGCGAGCCCGAGGCCCCCCACCTGGGCCGCGCACGCATCCGAGAGGTAGTCGCCGTTCAGGTTCGGCGTCACGATGACGTCGAACTCCTCGGGGCGCAGGAGGACCTGCTGGAACGTGATGTCGGCGATCCGGTCGTTCACGAGCAGCTTGCCCCCCGAGCCGCCCGCCGCGTCGGACTCGGCCACCGCGCGGTCCGCGAACTCCTCCCGCGCGACGTCGTACGACCACTGGCGGAAGGCGCCCTCGGTGAACTTCATGATGTTGCCCTTGTGCATGATCGTGACGCGCTGACGGCCGTGCTCGAGCGCGTAGCGCAGCGCCATGCGCATGAGGCGCTTCGTCGCGCCCGGGGAGATCGGCTTGACGCCCACCCCCGCGTCGTCCGCAAGCTTCGCGCCGAACTCCTTCTTCATGAAGGCGATCAGCTTCACGGCGTCGGGACTCCCCGAGGCCCATTCGAGGCCGGCGTACACGTCTTCCGTGTTTTCCCGGAAGATCACGACGTTGAGTTTCTGGGGCTCCTTCATCGGGGAGGGCACGCCGGCGAAGTACCGGACCGGGCGCACGCACGCGTACAGGTCGAGCACCTGGCGGATCGTGACGTTCAGGCTCCGGATGCCCCCGCCCACCGGCGTCGTCAGCGGACCCTTGATCGCGACGTGGTAGGTCCGCACCGCCTCGAGCGTGTCGCCCGGCAGCCATTCTCCCGTCTCCTTGAAGGCCTTCTCCCCCGCGAGCACCTCGAACCAGGCGATCCGCTTCGCGCCACGGAACGCCTTCTCCACGGCCGCGTCGAGGACGCGCTGCGCGGCCTTCCAGATGTCCCGTCCGGTGCCGTCCCCCTCGACGAATGGAATGACCGGCGAGGCGGGGACGACCAGCGCCCCCTGCACGACGGAGATCGCCTGGCCGTCCTGCGGCGGAGTCCGCGCCGGGGCCACGGCTACCTCCGCCCCTTCGCGATCACCCCGTGACCGGCGAACGCCTTCTTGACCAGCGCGGAGGATTCGTCCCTGACCCCCAGCAGGCCGAACACCTTGATGGGCTCGGACTTCCCCTTCATCTTGATCGGCTCGAATTCCTTCACCTCGACGTGGTCCTTGACCAGATCGTACGTCGAGCCGCTCATGAGGATCTTGTGCCCGACGTCCTTCGTCGCCGATTCCATGCGGGACGCCAGGTTGACGTTGTCCCCGATCACGGTGAACTCCATCCGGTTCGGCGAACCCATGTTGCCCGCGACGACCTCGCCCGAGTGCACCCCGATCCCGATATTGAAGGGCACTTTGCCTTCCGCGAGCCACTTCTTCTTCAGCTCCTCGTGGCGCAGATGCATGTGCCACGCGGTGGACACCGCGCGCAGCGCATGATCCGGCTGATCCATGGGCGAGCCGTAGACCGCCATGACCGCGTCCCCCACGAACTTGTCGAGCGTCCCGTCGTGCTGGAGCACCTCGTCCACCATCTCGGTCAGGTACTCGTTGAGGATCTCGACGACCTCGTGCGCGGTCAGCTTCTCGGACATGGCCGTAAAACTCCGCACGTCCGAGAAGAGGATCGTGACGAACCGGCGCCGGCCGCCCAGCTCCGGCGGGCTCGACAGGACGGTGGAGAGGACGTGCGGGGACACGTACCGGGCGAACGTCGCCCGCACCCGCTGCTGCTCCCGCCGCTCCACCGACGCCCGGTACACGGTGCAGACGAGGAAGGCCCCCAGGATCGCGCCCAAGGGATGCACGACCTCGAGGAACGTCGCGTGGGAGGAGAAGAGCCAGATCGACAGCGCGACGACGCCCGCGGACGCCGTCACCGTCGCGAGCGCCGCAACCCAGATCCGGGCCCGGATCGCGACCAGGCTGATGGCCAGCCCGAGCACGAGGATCAGCAACGGCACCATGCCGCCCGGCATCCCGCTGACGAACCGGTTCCGCAGGATCGTGTCGATCGCATTGGCGTGGATCTCGATCCCCGGCATGGACTGCACCTGCTGGTCCCCGAACAGGTCCCACGAGAAGGGCGTCTCGAACGTGTCGTGCAGGACCTCCGCCGTGGATCCGACGAAGACGATCGCGTCCTTGAAAACCGCCGCGTCGAACGAGCCGTTGAAGACCTGGTAGAAGGGGATCGTGCGGAACGTCTTGGCGGGGCCCGCGAAGTTGATCAGCATGTGGTTGTTCTGGTCCACGGGAATCTTCCGGTCGCCGAACTCGATCAGCCCGTTCTCCACGTTGATCTCGCCCTTGCCCACCCCGAGGTACTTCCGGAGCGCCTCCAGCGCCAGGGAGAAGTGCCGCTCGTCGTGCACCTTCCAGATGAGCGCGGCGTGGCGGACGTAGGCATCGGCGTCCTTCGGCGTGTTCACCACCCCGGAGGAGTAGATGACGTTGCGCAGGACCTTGATCGGCAGCTTGAGCTCCTCCTTCTGGTACTGCTTGTCCACCACCGTCACCAGCTCCGACCCCAGGATGACGCAGCCCGACTGCCGGCACGCGGCGGCGAACTCGGCGTCCTGCCGCGCATCGGAGGACTCCTCGGTGAACAGCATGTCGAACACGATCGCCTTCGGCTTGCCCTTCATGATCTGGCGGATGATCTTCCCGTAGTAGCTCCGCGGCCACGTCCACTTCTCGGGCATGTTGTCGAAGGATTCGTCGTCGATCGCGACGATGAACACGGGCGCGAGCACGCCCTGTTCCTGCACCGGCCCGCGGAACCAGAACAGGAGGTCCAGGCTGCGTAACGCGGCCCCCTCGCCGAACCCGAGGAGACGCGCCATCAGCACGAACAGCGTGATCCCGGCGCCGATCCCCAGCGCGCGCCGCTCCGTCCGCGACATTATGTCGAAGACATCACCGGACCTGCCCGGTGCCGTACACGAGGTACTTGGTGGTGGTCAGCTCCCGCAGCGCCATCGGCCCCCGCGCGTGCAGGCGGCCCGTCGCGATGCCGATCTCGGCGCCGAACCCGAACTCGCCCCCGTCCGTGAACCGGGTCGAGGCGTTGTGATACACGACCGCGGAATCCACCTGCTCGAGGAACCGCTTCGCGGCCTTCTTGTCCTCGGTGACGATCGTCTCGGAGAGCCCCGACGAGTGGCGGTTCACGTGCTCGATCGCCTCCTCCAGGGAGTCCACGATCCGCACGGCGAGAATGAGGTCCAGGTACTCGGTGTCCCAGTCCTCCGCATTCGCCGTCTTCATCCCCGGGACCAGGCCCCGGGCGCGCTCGTCGCCGCGCAGCTCCACGCCGGCCTTCGCCAGCCGTTCCGCGGCTCGCGGGAGGACCGCCGCCGCCGCGTCCACATGCACGAGCAAGGTCTCCATCGCGTTGCAGAGGTCCGGCCGCGAGGCCTTGGCATTGAAAATGATCTCCTCCGCCATGGCGGGATCGGCCGACCGGTCCACGTAGACATGGCACAGGCCCTTGCCGTGGCCCAGGACGGGCACCGTCGCCTGCTCCTTGATGAAGCGGATCAGCGCCTCGCCGCCGCGCGGGATGACGAGGTCCACCCAGCGGTCGAGCTTGACCAGTTCGGGGACGGCCGACCGGTCGATCGTGTCCAGGAACTGGACCACGTCGGCCGGCAGCCCCGCGTCCGTCAGCGCCTTGCCGATCAGGCTCGCCAGGACGCGGTTGGTGTTGATGGCTTCCGAGCCGCCCTTCAGGATGACCGCGTTCCCGGCCTTGACGCAAAGCACCGCGGCATCGACGGTCACGTTGGGACGCGACTCGTAGATGAAGGCGATCACGCCGATCGGCACGCGCACCTGGACGATGCGCAGCCCGTTCGGCCGCCGGATGCGCGCCGTGATCTCGCCGACGGGGTCGGCGAGGCCCGTGACATTACGTACCGACTGGGCCAGCGCCACCAGGCGCCCCGCGTTCAGCGTCAGGCGCTCCAGGAACGCCGGCTTCACCCCGGCCCGCCGGGCTTCCTCGACGTCAAGCCGGTTCTCCGCGAGGATCGCCTCGTGATTGCGCTCGAGCGCCTGGGCCAGGAACTCCAGGGCCTGGTTCTTCTGCGCGGTGCTCACGCCCTGCATCTTCAGCGCGGCGGCCTTGGCCGCCCGGGCCTGCGCGGCGACCGTCTCTCTCAGCGTGGAGGTCTTGGTGGCCATGGGTAGAACATTATACAATCCTCTCCATGCTCAAGAAACTGCTCCACACGCGCTATCGGGTCAACGATCTGGAGGCCACGGTGAAGTTCTACCGTGACGTCCTGGGGCTGCAACAGACGCGCCGATCCAAGTCCGGACGGGGGTCCGAGCTGGTCTTCTTCAAGGCGCCGGGCAGCGACGAGGAGATCGAGATCTGCCACTTCCCCCCCTCGGGGCCGGTCACGATGGGGCCGGACGTCACGCACCTGGCGTTCTCGGTGGACGACCTGGACGCCTTCGCGGCGCACATCAAGCAGCACGGGGTCTCGTTCTCCGACGGCCCGCACGGCGAGAAACCCCGGCGGATGGCTTTCGTGGACGGCCCGGAAGGATTCGAGTTCGAGATTATCGAGCGTCCGGGCTGAGATTCGACCAACCCCTCTCCCGCGGAGCGGGAGCGGGGGTCTTGAGGTGAACGGGTGAGGGCGCGGCGGATCAAGCTCGTCGTCTTCGACCTCGACGGCACGCTGGCGGACACCGCGCGGGACCTCGCGGATTCCGTCAACGAGTTGCGCCACCGCTTCGGCCTGACGAAACTCTCCGACTCCGCGGTGGCTCGCCACGTCGGGCAGGGCGTCGGCCACCTGCTTTCGCACACGCTCCCCCCGGCGGCGCGCGCCGTCCATCCGGACTACCCCGCTGCCTTCTCCGCGATCTACCGCCGCCGCTGCGTCCACCGGACGCGGCTCTTCCCCGGCGCCGCGGCGGCGCTGCGGCGGCTCAAGGCCGAAGGCTATCGCCTCGCGGTCGCGACGAACAAGCCCGGCGGGCTCTCGCGGCGGATTCTCCGCCGGCTCGGCGTGCTGCGGCTCTTCGGCGCGGTGCTCGGTGGAGACGATGTCGTCCGCAAGAAGCCGCACCCGGAAGTGATGCGCACGCTTATGCGGCGGTTCCACGCGAAGCCGTCCGAAACGGTCCTCGTGGGCGACAGCCGCTTCGACATGGACACCGGCCGCCGCGCGCGCTGCCGGCTCGTCGCGGTCACCTGGGGCTTCGGCTCCCGCCGCGAACTGCTCCCCTGGCGCCCCGCCGCCGTGATCTCCCGTTGTTCCGCGCTCGGCCCGGCGATCGCCCGCCTCGCGCTCCCTCGTTATTCCCGGTAGATCATCTTCACCGTCATGCCGCCGTCCACGACGAGGCGGGTGCCGGTGATGAAGCCGGCCTCGGCGGAGGCCAGGAACAAGACCGCATGGGCGATGTCCTCGGGCTTCCCGGCGCGGCCGGCGGGGTGCTGCGCGTGGTCCGCGGGCGTCACGTCGGTCTTCCCCCCGTCGTACCGCCACTCGTCCGTGACGATCCAGCCGGGCAGGACCGCGTTCACCCGGACCTGCCCCGCGAGCGTGACCGCGAGCGAGTGCGTCAGCGCCAGCAGGCCGCCCTTGGACGCGGAGTACGGCTCGGTATCGGGCTCGGATTGCAGCGCGCGGGACGAGGCGATGTTGACGATCGCGCCCCGCGTCCGCGCGAGGTGCGGCGCGGCCGTCTGGGAGGCCACGTAGGCCGCGCGCAGATTCACCCCGAGCACGCGGTCCCAGTCGGCTACGGGCCGCGTCGCGAACGGCAACCCCGACCCGATGCCCGCGTTGTTGACCAGCACGGCCAGCCGGCCGCACGCCGCGACCGCCTCCGCCACCATGCGCGCCGCGTCGTCGGCCCGCGCCAGGTCCGCGCGCACGAACCACGCCTCTCCCGTGGCGGCGAGGAGTTCCGAACGGCGCCGCTCGCCCGCCGCCCCGTCCACGTCGGCGATCACGACGCGCGCGCCCTCCCGGGCGAACGCGTGCGCGATGCAGGCCCCGATGCCCTGGGCGCCCCCGGTCACGAGGACGCCCTGGTCCTTGAACCGCATTCGGGTAATGGGGACGTAGTTCAGATGTTCAGATTCTCCTACACCCGGACCTCGCGGCCGGTGGCGGCGGACTTGTAGATCCCGTCCAGGATGCGCGTGGCCATGAGCGCCTGCTCGCCGGGGATCGGCGAGCGCAATCCCCCGCGGATCGCGCGCGCGAACGCCCGGATCTCCTCGATGTGGGACTCGGTTTCCGTCACGCGCACGGGCGTGACGTCCAGGAGCGTCTTATGGCGCTCCTTGTACATCTTGAGGGGCGACGTCGAAGCACCGCCCTCGGTGCCCATGAGCGACACGTTCCAGACGTCCTCGTCGATGTGTGCGGCCCAGGACGCCTCCAGCGACAGCGTCGCGCCGTTCTTGAACCGCACGAACCCGACGCCCAGATCCTCCACCGTGTACTGCTTCGGGTCCCATTCGCCCCAGGGCGCGAAGATATTGCTCCGCTTCCCGAAGTTGCAATAGGCGTTACCGCTCACGGTGACCGGCTCCGGGTGGCCCATCAGCCACAGCGCGAGATCGAGCAGGTGCACGCCGATATCCGCCAGCGGCCCGCCGCCCGACATGTCCTTGCGGATGAATACGCCCCAGCCGGGCACGCCGCGGCGGCGCAGCGCCTGCACCCGGCCGTAGTACACCTTGCCCAGCTCGCCCGCCTCCACGAAACGCTTGAGCGCCTGGCTGCCGCCGTTGAACCGGTTGTTGAGCCCGATCATGAGCAGTCGGCGCGCCTTCTTCGCCGCCGCGCACATCGCCCGGCCCTGGACGGCGTTCATCGCGATCGGCTTCTCGCACAGCACGTGCACGCCGGCCGAGAGCGCCGCGAGCGTCGGGGCCATGTGGAAGGCGTTCGGCGTGCAGACCGAGACCGCGTCCAGCTTCTGCTCGCGCAACATCTGCTTGAAGTCCGTGTACACCTGGGGCACGTTGAATTTGCGCGCGGCCTCCCGCGCGGTCCCCTCGCGCGTGTCGCAGCACGCGACGATTTCGACGCCCTCGGTCTTCTGCCAGCCGGGGAAATGCACGGCCTGCGCGATCCCACCCGACCCGATCACCCCCACGCGAATCGTCTTCACCTAATCTTCCTCCCCGGCGGGCTCACTCGCGCCGCCCGCGTCCTCGCCGCCCGTGTCCGGCGCGTCCCCGAGGTCTTCGTCCCCGGCGCCGCCCCAGCCACCCTCATCACCCCCGCCCCCGAAATCGTCCCCTTGACCGGCGCCCTCCAGGCCGCCCAGGTCGTCACCGCCCTCGTCGTCCGCCTTGCTCTTGCTGCGGACGCCCGCGATGCGAAACGTCCCCAGAATCTGCTTCAAGGGCGACTTCCCGCACTTCGGACACGCCGCCGGATCGGGCTCGCGCAGCCAGACGATCACCTCGAAGCGGTGCCGGCACGACTCGCACTCGAACTCCTTCAGCGGCATGACGTCAGGAAGGCATCTTCGGGCGCGGCGACGGCGATGTCAAGCCGCGCCCACCGCCTCCAGCAGCGCCTCCAGCGGGCGCGGATCGTTCAGGCTGTACACGTGGTAGCCCGGGATCCCCGCGGCGAGCAGGCCGCGGAGCTGGTGCGCCGCGAACTCGACGCCGAAGCGGATCGTCCCCGCCTCGTCCCCGGCGAGCCGGGTGAGCGCCGCCTCCAGCTCGGCGGGCACCTTCGCCTTGCAGAGCGGGGCGAACTTGCGCACCCAGGCGGCCGACTTGACCGGCAGGATGCCCGGCACGATGGGGACGCGCACCCCGGCGGCCACCGCCCGGTCGCGGAAGCGAAGGAAATCGGCGTTGTCGAAGAAGAACTGGGTCACGACCGCGTCTGCGCCCGCGTCCACTTTCTCCTTCAAATACGCGATGTCCGCCTCCGGCGACGCGGCCTCGGGGTGCGTCTCGGGGAACCCCGCGACCGCGATGGAGAACCCGCCGTGAGCCTTCGCCTCCCGCACCAGCTCGATGGAATACCGCAGGCCGTCCGGATGCGGCCGCCACGCGGCCTCCCCCTTGGGCGGATCGCCCCGCAGCGCGATGATGTTCTCGACTCCGCCGGCCTGCAGCTCGCCCAGAATCGCGCGGACCTCGTCTCGCGACTTGCCGACGCAGGTGAAGTGGCACATCGCCTCGAGCCCGTGCGCGCGCTTGAGCCGCGTCACCAGCCCCACGGTCTTGTCGCTCAGGCCGCCGCCCGCGCCCATCGTGACCGAGCAGAAGGCCGGCGCCAGGCGCTTGAACACCGGCAGATCGGCTTCGAACTTCGCCTCTTTCTCCGGCGTCGGGGGCGGGAAGAATTCAAACGACCGGACCGGCGTCCCGGCGGCGTAGAACTCCCGGAGCTTCACGCGGACCACTTCCGCGCGAGCCGGTCCTCGAACGGACGGGACGGGGAACGGCGGAGCCGGCCCTCGGCGGCAAGCCAGCGGATGTGCCGGCGGGTCCCCTCCTCGACGCCGATCCGCGGATCGAACCCCGGCACGTCGCGCCGGAGCTTCGCGGTCGAATACGCGCCGTGGTACCGGCCGATCTCGCGCAGGAAACCCGTCGCGCCTTCGGGCGCCTCACGGAGGATGGCGTCGGTCGGCACGTGCACGATGCGCGGGGCGCGTCCCACCGCGCGGCCGACGGCCGCGTAATACTCGTTCCAGGTGAGCAGGTCCCGGCCGCAGATGTTGTAGATTTGACCGAGGGTCTTGCGGCAGCCCGCGGCCGCGACGAATCCGTTCGCGACGTCGTCCACGTAACAGCTCTGCCAGATCGCCTCGCCGTCGCCGTGCACCACGACCGGCTTTCCCCGCCGAATGCGGTTGACCAGCTCGGCGTCCTTCTCCCAGTCCGTCATGAACGTGCCGAGCACCCAGCCGCCGCCCGGGCCGTAGGTGTGGGACGGGCGGAAGACCGTCACGGGGAACCGGGACGAGCGCCACGCGCCGCGGAGCAGGCGCTCCGCATCGCGCTTGCCCCGCCCATACCCGGAGATCGGATGATAGGGCTCGTCCTCGTCGCAAATGAGCTTCGTCGTCGGCACGCCCACCGCGCACACCGTGGAGCAAAAGAGGAAGTGCCGGACCCGGCCTCGGAAGGCGCGAACCGCCGAAGCGGCGTCGTCACGATTGAACGAGATCAGGTCGAACACCGCATCCCAGGGGCGTTCCGCCGAGAGCGTGCGCATCGCGGCCTCGAACACCGCGCGATCCTGCCGGTCGCCCAGGACTTCCCGCACGCCGCGCTCCCGCAGCCGCGTGCGCCCGCGATGGAAGACCGTGACGCGGTGCCCGCGGCGCAGGAGCGCCCGCGTGATCCCGCCGCTGATCAAACCCGTCCCGCCGATCACCAGTGTATTCATTGGAATCCCACTATACCTCTACACCGCCGTCGTCACGCCACGGACGCGGGCCTCGTCCACCCCCTTCAGCATCACCTTCTTGCGGCGCGAGGCGTGGCCCGCGACGATGACGACGTCCGCCCGCCGCACGCTGAACGCGCGCGCGAGCACCTTGATGAGCTCGGCGTTCGCCCGCCCGCCCTCCGGGGGCGCGGAGACCGCCACTTTGAGCGCGTCGCCCAAAATGCCGCGCACGCCGGATTTCGCCTGGCGGGTCGAGACGATGACGGCCACCTGAATGGCTCGACTCACAGCGCGGCCTCGAGGCACGCGGCGAGCTCGGCGGTCGTCAGCGTGACCGGATTCGTTCGCATGCTCCCGCCCGTCGCGCCCTCGATGACGCGCGGGATCATCGCGCGCGTCAGCCCGAACGAGCCCAAGCCGGGCCAC
>CAYHEI010000062.1:0-10872 GCA_964355385.1 uncultured bacterium
AGCCCTTTGGGGCGGATTGTTCATGAAGCACGAAGTGGTTCATGAATAATCCGGGTTAGGGCCGCCTCGCCGGCCGCCGTGTCGGGCACCGATCGATGGAGCGCCTGGGCGCGGCGGTGCTGAGCGGGTCGCCACGGCGCAGGCCCGCGACCGTGAGGAATCCGGCGTCGTGCGTCCAGATCTCCTTGGCGCCGTGCTCGAAGGCGATCAAGGCGATCTGGAGATCGAAGATACGAGGCCCGGAGATGGACAGCGTCCGGGCCGCCTCCGTCAGGCGGCGCTCGAAGCCCGGGCTGGGGAGCCAGACCGCGAGCCGTGCGGTCTCGATGAGGGATTGCAGGAAGCCGGCCGCTTCTGCCGGAGTAGACGGCCGTCCTGCGGCAGTGGGGTGCGTCACCACTGCCCAGAACTCCGCCAGGCACGGCGCGGAGATCCCCGCGCCTCCCGGAGCGGCGGCGGCGCGCTGGATGGCGCGCTTGGCGGCGCGATGCTCCGGGACCCCGGAGCGGTGGGCGTAGACCAGAAGGTTGGTGTCGAGCGCGATCACCGCGCCCGGGCGATGCGCTCGTGCATCGCGGGCCGGCTGGAGAGGTCGAGGCCGCGGGGCAGTCCGCCGTTCACGGTGACCCAGCGGATGCGCGGCGGCCCCGCCTTCGCGTGCGCGGGAGGCGAAAGCTGAGCGCGCAGGCCTGCTTCGACGATTTCCCGGAACGGGCGGCGCAAATCGGCCGCCCGCTTCTTGGCTGCGGCGAACAGCGCTTCCGGCAGTTCGACGGTGGTACGGATCATGGCCTCATGCTCATCCTAGAGGCATATTTATGTACCGTCAAGGTGCGGGGTGGAGAACCTTGCGCTCTCAGCCGGGCTTCGCCATCACGTGTTCTGGAGGAACTCCAGGACGACGCCGAGGTCCTTCGACGCGTCAACGTAAGAGTAGCGTCCGCCGGTGAAGTCGCCCTTCTGGACCGTCGGGTAGCCCTGCGCACCCAGCACCTGCTCCTCGCGCTCCGTGTCCTTGACGAACAGCGCCAGGTGCTGCACGCCCTCGCCCTTCGCGTCCAGGTGCTCCTTCCAGACGGAATCGCCGCCGACGGGCTCGATGAGCTCCAGCCGGCAGGCGCCCGTGTCGAAGAACGCGAGTTTCGCCTTTCCCGGCAACGGCTTGCCGCGATACACCCCGTGCGTCTTCTCCACGCCGTCGGTGAGGTGCCATCCCGGCTTGTCCACGCCCAGGACCCTCGCCCAGGCGGCTGAAGCTTTCTCGATGTCGCGGACGACGATCGCGACCTGCGTGAAGTTGCGGCTGCTGACGCCGCTCATGGATTGACCGGTTTCAATGAGGAGGCAAAAGGAGCGGCGAGGGAGGCCAGCTCCATCGGGATCACCCATTTCACCGATTCGCTCGCGCCGATGGACTTCAGGGCCTCCAGGTACTGGAGGCTCATCGTCTTGGCGTCGATGCCCTTCGCGGTCTCGAAGATCTTGCCCAGCGCCAGGGCGTACCCCTCGGCGCGCAGGATCGCGGACTGGCGGTCGCCCTCGGCCTTGAGGATCTGCGACTGCTTCTGCCCCTGCGCGACCATGATCGCGGCTTCCCGCTCGCCGTCCGCCTGCGTGACGACGGCGCGGCGGTTCCGCTCGGCCGCCATCTGCTTGTTCATGGCGTCCTGCACCTCGCGCGGCGGCTGGATCTCCCGGATCTCCACCGTGGTGATCTTGACGCCCCAGCGCTCCGTGACCTCGTCGAGCTTCGCGCGCAGGACCTGGTTGATCTGATCGCGCTTGGCCAGGACCTCGTCCAGGCTGATGTCGCCGATGACGCTCCGCAGCGTGGTCATGGCGATGCCCTGGGCCGCGCCCATGTAGTTGCGCACTTGCAGCACGGAGTTCGCCGGGTCCACCACCTTGGAGTAGATCAGGAAGTCGATCGAGATCGGGGCGTTGTCCTTGGTGATGCACGTCTGCTGGGGAATTTCCAGGAACGATTCCCGCAGGTCCGCCCAGATGGGGGTGTCCACGACCGGCAGGATGACCACCAGGCCGGGCCCCTTGGTGGACAGGTACTTGCCGAGCCGCAGCACGACGATGCGCTGGTACTCGGGCACGATCTTGATGGTCATGAAGGCGACGATGAGGAAGAACCCCACCACGCCGAGCAGCAGCAGATTGGGAGTATTCATGCGAGCCTCCTTACTTCGAGTTTGATGCCGTACGCGGCCGTGACCTGAACGCGATCGCCCTTGCGGATCCGGCCGCCCGCGGAGACGGCGGTCCATTCCTCACCGTTGATGTTCACGATGCCTTCGGGATCCAGCGCGGTGCGGGCCGCGCCGCGGGCCCCGATGATCGCGCTCGACCCCGTCGCCGGCGCCCGCCGTTGCGCGCCCAGCCCCAGGCCGATCAGGAGGGCGAAGAAGGCCGCGGTGAGGCCGGTCATCGTGAAGACCACGACGCGGGACACGTGCCAGAACGGCTCGAGCGGGCTGAAGAGCATCAGCGAGCCGAGCAGCAGGCAGATGACGCCGATGACCGCGATGGCGCCGTGGCCGCCCATGTAGAGTTCCGCGATCAGCAGTCCCAGGCCCAGCACCATCAACGCCAGCCCGCCCGCGCTGAAGGGCAGGACCGAGAGCGAGATCAGGGCCAGCACCAGGCAGATCGCACCCAGCGAGCCGGTGATGCCGTGCGGCGACTGGAGCTCGAAGACCAGCCCGAGCGTGCCCAGCGAGAGCAGGATCACGGCGAGTTCGGGGTGGGCGAGCAAGTGGAAGAGGCGCTCGCGGAAGTTCATTTCGACGGGCTCGCGCTCCGCTCCCGTGAACGCCAGCGTCCGGGGTTTCCCTTCCATTGTGACGCGCCGCCCGTCCATCTGGGCGAGGAAGCCCTCGAGGTCTTTCGCCACCGCGTCCACGAGCTTCTGCGCGAGCGCCTCCGTGTCGTTCACCGACAGGCTCTTGCGCACGGCGGCCTCGGCCCACTTCGCGTCCCGGTGCCGCTGCTCCGCGAGGCTGCGCATCAGCGCGGACATGTCGTTGGTGATCTTGTCGTTCATCGGACCCTCGATCTTGGCGCCCGAGTTCCCGACCGGGTGGGCCGCGCCCATGGTCGTGCCCGGGGCCATCCCGGTGAGGTGGCAGGCCAGCAGGATGACCGCGCCGGCGGATGCGGCGCGGGCGCCGCGCGGCGTGACGTAGGCGAGCGTCGGCAGCGGCGCGTTCAGGATGGCCTGGACGATCTCGCGCATGGAGGATTCCATCCCGCCGGGCGTGTTGATTTGGAGGACGAGGCACTGCGCGCCCCGGCTCCCCGCGGCGCGGTAGCCGCGCTGGACGTAGCTGACGAGGACGGGATCGATCACGCCCTCGAGCGAAAGCACGACGATGGGCGCGGCGACCGGAGCGGGAGGCGCCGCCAAGGCCGCTCCGCAAGCGAGCGCCGCGGTCGCGAGCAGGCTACTTAAAGAACGACTTGGACAGTTCAAGCCACTCCTTGCCGACGACTTTGAGCGTGCCGGTGGCCTTGTCGAGCGGCGCGCCCTCGATGCGATCGCCATGCAGGCAGGCCATCTGACCGAATTTCCCCTCGTGAATCAGCTCGACCGCCTTCGCGCCCACGCGGGAGCCCAGGATGCGATCGAACACGGTGGGGGAGCCGCCGCGTTGGATGTGCCCGACCACCGCGTAGCGGGTTTCCAGCTTGAGCTCCCGCTCGATGATCGCCGCCAGTCGCTCGCCGACGCCGCGCTTCCCGAGGATCATGTGGCCGAACGCGTCGAGCTTCTCTTCCTGTTTCGCGCCGCTCTCGGCCGGCAGCTCCGCGCCCTCGGACGCGACCACGAGCGCGTACTTCTTCCGGTCGTGGGCCGCCTTCACCCGGGCCATGAGCTTCGGGAGGTCCACCGGTTCTTCCGGGAGCAGCACCGCGTCGGCGCCGCCCGCGATTGCGGTGTAGAGCGCCACCCAGCCCGCGTGGCGACCCATGACCTCGAACACGAAGACGCGGCGGTGGGATTTGGCGGTGTCCCGCAGCCGCTCCAGCGCGTCTACGGAAATCGATACGGCGCTGTCGAAGCCGAACGTGAAGTCCGTCTCGGACAGATCGTTGTCCATCGTCTTGGGAACGCCGACCGCGGGGAATCCTTCCTTGGAGAGCTTGGAGGCGACGCCCAGCGTGTCCTCTCCGCCGATCGCGATCAGCGCGTCGAGCTTGAGCGTCTTGAAGTTGCGCTTCACGGCCTCGAGATCCGCGGGCTTCTTGTAAGGATTGGTGCGCGAGGTCCCGAGGATCGTCCCGCCGCTGGAGATGATCTCTTCGACATCCTTGAGCTCCAGAACCTTCGCCTCGCCCTTCACCAGGCCGCGCCAGCCTTCCTGGATGCCGAGGATCTCGTCGCCGAAGTCCAGGGCGCGATACACCACCCCGCGAATCGCGGGATTCAATCCGGGGCAGTCGCCCCCGCCGGTCAGCACGCCGATACGCATAAGGGACATAGTATGCCCGAAACGCGGTCTAGGAATCAACCACTCCGGTCATGTTCGATTCTGCAACACCTTGACACCGGGGCCGCCATACTGCAAGAATCTCGGACCGACACACGGCCATGCCAGAACTCCGTCGCGATCCCATCACCGGCCGCTGGGTTATCATCGCCAGCGAGCGCGCCAAACGCCCCAAGGACTTCCTGGCGGAGAAGAGCGTCATGGGGGGCGCGCTGTGCCCCTTCTGCCCGGGGCATGAGGGGATGACCCCGCCCGAAATCCTGGCCTACCGCGCCGACGGTACCGCCGCGAACACGGCGGGCTGGAGCGTGCGCGTGGTGCCCAACCGCTATCCCGCCCTGCGCATCGAGGGGACGCTGGAGCGGCGCGGCGAGGGGATGTTCGACCGGATGAGCGGGATCGGGGCGCACGAGGTGCTCATCGAGACGCCCGAGCACGACGTGGACCTCGCGGACCTCGATCCGCCGCAAGTCGGGGAGGTGTTGCGCGCCTACCGCGACCGCAGCCTGGATCTCCGCAAGGATCGGCGCTTCCGCTACGTCCTCATCTTCCGGAACCACGGCGAGTCCGCGGGCGCGACGCTCGAGCATCCGCATTCCCAGCTCATCGCGACGCCCGTGGTGCCCAAGCGCGTGCAGGAAGAAGTGGCGGGAGTCAAGCAATACCATGCGCTCAAGGAGCGCTGCGTCTTCTGCGACATCGTGCAGGAGGAGCGGGAGGGCCGCAAGCGGATCGTCCACGAGAACGAGTCGGTCGTGGCGTTCGCGCCGTTCGCGTCCCGCTTTCCTTTCGAAACCTGGATCGTGCCCCGCGTCCACCGGCACGATTTCGGCCGGATCGAGGACGACGAAATCGCGGCCACGGCGGTCGTGTTGAAGGAGGTGCTCGGACGACTGAAGCGGGTGCTGGACGACGCGCCATACAACATGGTCCTGCACACGGCGCCGCTGGACGGGGAGGCGCCCGCCGATCCGCTGGCGCCCACCGAGATGCACTGGCACATCGAAGTGATGCCCCGCCTCACCAAAGTGGCCGGATTCGAGTACGGGTCGGGGTTCTTCATCAATCCGACCCCCCCGGAGGAAGCCGCGGAATTTCTACGGAACGCCTGACCGGCGCTGAATTGCGATAGACTGGTGGAAGGGTTCTTTAATGGGGAAGTGGTGTAGCCTGGTCCAACACGCCGCCCTGTCACGGCGGAGACCGCGGGTTCAAATCCCGTCTTCCCCGTCTTAATCTTGCGGCTCCTCGCTTGCGCGGACACGCCTCGGATTCATGGCATTGCAACGCGTCCTGCTCGCTGAACCCGACCGGAAAGTCGCCGCCGAGATCCGCGCCGCGCTCGCGGGCGGCGGGTACGACGTGACGGCGGTGGAGCACGGCTCCGAGGTGCTCGACGCGGCGTCCCACGCCCCCTTCGCGTTCTACGTGCTCGACGTGTCGCTGCTCGGCGCGGACGAGGTCTCGCTCCTGCACTTCCTGCGCGCCCGCTCGCCGCGCGCCCGTATCATCCTCACCGCGGGGCCCGCGGAGGCGGCGCAGGCGCTGCGCGCCTCGCAGCAGGGCGCGCTCCTCTCCTTGCTGAAGCCGCTGAAGCCCGAGCAGTTGCTCGAGGCGATGAAGCACCTCAAGGCCGGGGAGGAGGCGCCGGAAGAGCCGCTTCCGGTGGAGGACGGGGACGCGCCGTTCGTCTATCACGGCCTCGTGGGTAAGAGCGGCGCGATGCGCCGGGTGCTGCGGCTCGTCGCGAAGGTGGCCCCGACGGACTCGCCGGTGATCATTACGGGCGAAACCGGAACGGGAAAGGAACTCGTGGGCCGGGTGATCCAGCGGCTCTCGCGGCGCTCCGACCGCCCGTACGTGACGGTGAACTGCGGCGCGATTCCCGCGGCGCTCGTGGAGAGCGAGCTGTTCGGGCACAAGCGGGGTTCCTTCACGGACGCGGTCGCCGACAAGAAGGGGCTGTTCGAGATCGCCAACGGCGGGACGCTGCTCCTGGACGAGATCGGCGAGCTGCCGCTCGCGGCCCAGGTGAAGCTCCTCCGCACGCTGGAGGACATGGAGATCCGCCGGGTGGGCGACACCTCGCCCATCCGCGTGGACGTCCGCGTTCTCGCCGCCACGAACCGCGACTTGCTCGAGGAGATCAAGAAAGGGGCGTTCCGCGAGGATCTCTGGTACCGGTTGAACGTCATCCAGATCCACCTGCCGCCGTTGCGGGACCGGCGCGAGGACCTCGCCGTGCTGCTCCGCTGGTTCCTCAACGAGGCCAACCGCAAGTTCCGCAAGAGCGTGATCGCGGTGGCGCCCGAGGCCCTCACCGTGCTCGGCGCCTACGCCTTTCCGGGCAACGTGCGCGAGTTGCGCAACGTCGTCGAGCACGCCGTGGTGATGGCGGAGCGGGATACGATCAGGCGGGAGGATCTGCCCGTGCACGTCGTCGCTTCTTCGACCCGCCAGCGCTTGCTCGGCTCGTCCGTCGCCGTGCCGCCGCCCGCGGGCGGATTCCGGACGCTCGCGGACGCGGAGCGCGACCTGATTCGCGAGACGCTTGCCCGCCTGGAGGGGAACCAGACGGAGGCCGCGAAGCGCCTTGGCATCTCGCGCTCGACGCTCTGGCGTAAGATCAAGGAGTACCAGATCTCCGTCTGATCGTTCGATATTGAAACGTCGCGCGCGTTCCGATCCGTTTCTCGAATTCATCGAAGCCATCCAGCAACAGCTTCGCACTTGGCATCTCGTATGCACTGGAAGCGCCCAGCGAGAACCATCATGCGCTGGGACCGATTGACGCTCAAGGTCCAGGAGGCGATGCAAGCCGCTTCCGACCTCGCCGATTCGCTGAACCATCAGGCGATCGAACCGGAGCACGTCCTGATCGCGCTCCTGGACGACAAGGATGGGCTCATCCGCCAGGTCGTCACGAAAGCGGGCGCCGAGGCCGAGGCGTTGCGGGAAGACGCGCGCCGCGTGGCCGCGCGCTTTCCGATCGTCTCGGGAGTGCCCGGCCACACCATGAGCCCGCGCCTCAACCGCGTCATGCAGGTCGCCTGGGAGGAAGCCCAGCATCTCAAGGACGAGTACTTGAGCGTGGAGCACGTCTTGCTGGCCTTCGCGGACTCCGCGGCGGGAGAGCTGGCGGCCGCGTTCAAGCGCGCGGGGGTGACGAAGGAGAAGCTCTGGCAGGCGCTCACCGAGGTGCGCGGCGGCCAGCGCGTGACCGACCAGGCGCCCGAGGACAAGTACCAGGCCCTCGAGCGCTACTGCCGCGACCTCACGGACGCGGCGCGCAAGGGCAAGCTGGACCCCGTGATCGGCCGGGAGAACGAGATCCGCCGCGTCCAGCAGGTGCTGTCCCGCAAGACCAAGAACAATCCCGTCCTGATCGGCGAGCCCGGAGTGGGCAAGACGGCGATCGTGGAGGGGCTGGCCCAGCGGATCGCCGCGGGCGACGTGCCCGAGCCGCTGCGGAAGAAGCGGGTGCTCGCGCTGGACCTGGGCGGGATGGTGGCGGGCACGAAGCTCCGGGGCGAGTTCGAGGACCGGCTCAAGGCGGTGCTCAAGGAGATCAACCAGGCCGCGGGAGCGATCATCCTCTTCATCGACGAGCTGCACACGCTGGTGGGGGCGGGTGGGGCGGAAGGCGCGATCGACGCCGCGAACATGCTCAAGCCCGCGCTCGCACGGGGCGAGCTGCGCTGCATCGGCGCGACCACGCTCGACGAGTTCCGCAAGTACGTGGAGAAGGATGCCGCCTTGGAACGGCGCTTCCAGCCCGTGCTGGTCGAGCCGCCAACCGTGGAGGACACGATCTCCATTCTCCGGGGCTTGAAGGAGCGCTACGAGGTGCACCACGGCATCCGCATCCTGGACGCGGCGCTCGTCGCGGCCGCGAAGCTCTCGGACCGGTACATCGCGGACCGCTTCCTGCCCGACAAGGCCATCGACCTCGTGGACGAGGCCGGGGCCAAACTCCAGTTGCTGGTGGACAGCCGGCCCGAGCCGCTGGAGCTCATGGAACGGCGGATCCAGCAGCTCAAGATCGAGCGCGAAGCGCTCATGAAAGAGGAGGCCCCGACCGCCAAGGCGCGGCTGGGCGAGGTCGAGGAGGCGCTGACCATCCTGGAGCGCGACGCCGCGGAGCTGCGCGCGCGCTGGGAGAAGGAGAAGGCCGCGGTCAGCGAGCTGCGGGGCATCCGGCAGGCGGAGGACGTCGCGCGGCTCGAGGAAGGCAAGGCGGTCCGGGAAGGCAACCTCCAGCGGGCGGCCGAGCTCAAGTACGGGACCCTGCCGCAGCTCGGGCAGGACCGCGACCGGGCGCAATCCGCCCTCGCCGCCGTGAACGGCCACCGCCTCATCAAGGAAGAGGTGGACGAGGAGGACATCGCCGAGGTCGTGAGCCGGTGGACCGGCATCCCCGTCTCGAAGATGCTCCAACGGGAGAGCGAAAAGTACGCGGTGCTCGACGAGACGCTCAAGGTGCGCGTCGTCGGCCAGGCGCAGGCGGTGAACGCGGTCGCGGACGCGGTGCGGCGGTCGCGGGCCGGTCTTCAAGACGAGCGGCGGCCGATCGGGTCGTTCCTGTTCCTGGGGCCGACCGGCGTCGGCAAGACGGAGCTGGCCAAGGCGCTCGCCGAGGCGCTCTTCGGCGACGAGCAGGCCATCGTCCGCGTCGACATGACGGAGTACATGGAGAAGCACACGGTGTCCCGCCTCATCGGTGCGCCGCCGGGGTACGTCGGCTTCGACGAGGGTGGGGGCCTCACCGAGCGCATCCGCCGCCGCCCCTACGCGGTGATCCTGCTCGACGAGGTCGAGAAGGCGCATCCCGAGGTGTTGAACGTCCTTCTGCAAGTCATGGACGACGGCCGCCTCACGGACGGCCACGGCCGGACCGTGAACTTCCGCAACACGGTCCTGATCATGACGTCGAACCTCGGCTCGGACCACCTGACGCGGGCCACGATCGGCTACGGCCTGGGCGCCAAGGAAGAAGCCGCGGAAGACCGCGAGAACCGCTCCGAGGTCCTCGGCGAGGTGCGCCGGTTCTTCCGCCCGGAGTTCTTCAACCGCCTCGACGAGATCGTGGTGTTCGGCGCGCTCGCGCCCGAGGAGCTGCTGGCGATCGTGGACCTCCAGCTCGCGCTGCTCGCGAAGACCGTCGCGGCCCGCGGGTTGTCGCTCGACGTGAGCAAGGCCGCCCGCGAGGCGCTCGCCCGCGACGGGTTCGACCGCGCCTACGGCGCCCGGCCGCTCAAGCGCAAGATCCAGGAAGTCATCACGAATCCGCTCTCGCTGCGCCTGCTCAAGGGCGAATTCGCCGAGGGCGACGGCGTGGTCGTGGACCACGCGGAAGGCGGCTACGTGATCGCGAAAGTCGTCACGGGAGCGACGGCGCGGGAGCGGACAGCCACGCCCTGACCGGCCGCAGGAACCCGGCCGGGTCGTCGAGGTAGAGCTGTTCCGCGTGCTTCCCGCCCGGCACGGCGAGAAACCGTTTCGGGCCCCGGACCAGCTCATAGACGCGGCGGGCCAGCCGCTCCGGCACCAGGCGGTCCGCGGTTCCCTGCACGAAGAGCACGGGGACGCGCAATTCTTCCGCGGCGGGCCGGAAGTCCGCGTGCAGCCAGAGCGGGAACGCCTCCCGCACGTCGAACATCGTGCCGCGGGACAGCCGGCCGTCCAACAGATGCAGGATCACTCCGGGCCGCTGCCAGATCTCCTCCAGCGTGCCGGGGACGCTGACGAGGACGAGCGCGTCGGGCCGCGCCTCGCCGCAGGCCGCGGCCTGCAAGGCCGCGGCCGCACCCAGCGAGAACGCGAGCAGCCCGACGCGCGCGTGCGCGCGCCGCGCCTCGCGCAACCCCGCCTCCACGTCCAGCTCCTCCACCTGGCCGAATCGCCACACGCCCGAGCTCTTCCCGTGCCCCCGGAGGCTGAGGCAGAGCACGTCCGCGTCCGCGGCGAGGTCGTTCGACAGGCTGCGGAACGCGGGGCGATCCTTGTGCGCGATGTACCCCGGGGCGATGACGATGGCGCGCCGTCCGGAGGTCCCGTCCGTCCACCAGTCGGCCAGGAGGGTGGTGCCGTCCGCCGCGTGCAGCGTCACCTCGACCGGGGTCGCGGCGCGCGCGAGGGCCAGGCCCAGGAGCGGAATCAGAAGGACGGTCATCGGTTCACATCAGGGCTCTTGAGTCAGAACCCCAGCGTGAGCCCCAGCGATTGGGGCGGTAGGAACCCCGCGCCGACGAACCGAATCGCGTAGTCGAGGCGGTACTGCCGGACCCAGGCGTCGTGCATGCGGTCCACCGTGACGCCGATTCCGTCCGAGTAGGTTCCGAGACGCTGCTCTGGCCCAACCTGGGCTCCCGAC
>CAYHEI010000063.1:0-10807 GCA_964355385.1 uncultured bacterium
CCGGATTCGGCCGAGGCCCACGAGCTGCTCGCGCTGACGCTCGCGCTCGCGGACAAGAACCGCGAGGGCCTCGCGGAGTACCGCAAGGCGGTCGCGCTGGGCCTCGTGTCGTCCCAGGCGCACACGAACCTCGCCGTGCTGCTCCGCCGCCTCGGGCGGGAAGCCGAGGCCGCGCAGGAGTACCGCAAGGCGGGGGAACTGGACGTGCGCTTCGGAGTCCCGCGCTGACCGCGCCGCGCGTTTCTGCCGTCGCCGGATTCTACGCCGAGGTTCGCGCCGTGCTCGTCAGCCTTGCTCGGCGAACTTCCTCGCGCGGTTGACGAAACCCTCGGCGTCCGCGATGACCTCGGCGATGGTCGGCCAATCGATGGCGCCCCGGTAGAACGTTTCGGTGTGGAGTATGCCGCGTGTCGTCAGGAAGGTCTTGACCAGTTCGTGCGAGCCGTGCTTGCGGAGGAGGATGAACGCTCCCTGCTGTCCCTTGGGCAGTTGGTCCTCTGCCAGTCCCTTGCACCGGAGAAACGCATGCGTCGCCTCCGCGACGGCGAGCCAGGCCTTCTCGGCTGCCTGACTCGCCGCGAGTTCGTCCTTCGTCTTGCGGGCGGTGGTGAACTCCACCTTGGAACGGGCAATGGCCAGAATCGCCCTTTTCAAGTGGCCGTTCTCGCTGGAGTTTCCATTTCGTCCCATGTGAATATTTTAGCAGTCACGTCGGTCTGCCCGATGTTTCAATCCGCCTCCGGCCCGAAGGCCGGAGGATAGACCTGCGCTCCAATCCGCTTGTCAGGCGCGGGCTGCGGGGCCTCATCGCGCGAATCCACCGATTCTCCGATGCCGTAGTGTTCGACCCTCCGGCGCGCATCCTCGTCGAGGAAGTGGATCCGTAGGCCGTCGGTCTTCCGCTCGATCAGCTTCAGGAAGGCAGCTCGCAGCCGAACAACTTGGCCTTCGCCGACGACGCACTCGAACACTGATAGTTGAACCCGCTGGCCGTAGTTCTTGCAGACCTGGGCGACCCTACGGAGACGCCGCCGGCCTTCCTTGGTCTCGGTGTTCACGTCGTAGGTTACGAGGAGCAGCATCGTGTCACCGGAGGACGCACGGAAGGTAGTCCGGCAGGTCGCCCCCGAGGTGCCGCGCCAGGAGGCTCCATCCTGCCGGATTTCCCGGCGCATAGCTTCCGTGCATGACTCCGGGCCGACTTTCCCCTCCTTGAACAATTCGTCGAGGATGTCCGCTGCACGTCGGAAGGCAGGGTGCTGGGGAAGCGTGGGATCCTCTGCAATACGGAATGAGAGGACTTCGCCTACCTCGGGCTCGGATTCCCGAGTCACCTTGCTATCATGGTGGGCGTATTTCATGGCCAAACCGCCGTTTCATGACCTCGGCTCTTACCTCGCCGCGTTGGGGGAAGCGGGGGAGCTCGCCCGGGTGGCATGCGAGGTGGACCCGGAATACGAAATCACGCAGATCGTGCAGGAGGTCGTGCGGCGGCCCGGGGGCGGACCCGCGCTGCTGTTCGAGCGTGTCAAGGGGTCCCGGTATCCACTCGCGGTGAACTTGCTGGGGTCCCTGCGCCGGATCGAGATCGCGTTCGGCCGCCACCCCGAGGAGATCGGACGGGAGTTCCAGCGGCTGGGGGAGCGACTCATGCCCCCGACGCTCGGAGGCATCCTGTCGGAGTGGCGGGCGCTCGCGCGCTTCCGGTTCATGCGGCCGCGTCGCGTGGGATCACCGGGGCTGGAAGAGGTCGCGGGCGGCTTCGCGGAGATGCCCGTGCTCAAGTGCTGGCCGGGCGACGCCGGCCGGTTCCTCACGTTCGGGCTCGTCGTGTCCGCGAATCCCCGGAACCGCAAGCAGAACCTCGGAGTGTATCGCATGCAGGTCCTGGGGCCGCGCGAGGTGGCGATGCACTGGCAGATCCAGAAGGGCGGCGCGGCGCACGCGGAGGCGACCCCGGGCCCGATTCCGGTCGCCATCGCCGTCGGCGCCGATCCCGCGACGATGTTCGCGGCCGTGTGTCCGTTGCCGGAAGATGTGGACGAGCTGCACTTCGCCGGCCTCTTGCGCGGAGCTTCGACCCGGCTGGCGCGGGGCGAGACGGTTCCGCTCGACCTCCCGGCGGAGGCCGAGTTCCTGATCGAGGGGCGGGTCGACCCGGCGCGCACCGTTCCCGAGGGGCCGTTCGGCGACCACTTCGGCCATTATTCCCACGCCGCGGCCTTTCCGGTATTCTCCGCCGACCGGATTCGCGCCAAGCGTGATGCCATCTCTGTCGCTTCGGTGGTCGGGAAGCCTCCTCAGGAAGACCGGGCCATCGGTGACGCGATCAACCTGATCTTCACGCCGGTCGTGCGGCTTCTTCATCCCGAGTTGGTGGACATGTGGTCGTACTACGAGGCGGGGTTCCACAACCTCCTCGTCGTGTCCGTCCGGCAGCGGTACGCCAAGGAAGGGATCAAGACCGCGCTGGGACTGCTGGGGCAAGGACAGCTCTCGCTCACGAAGTGCGTGATCCTCGTGGACGCGGACGTCAACGCGCGGTCGTTTCCCGAGGTGCTCCGTGCCATCGGCCGGAACTTCGATCCCGCGGAGGACCTGCTCGTCCTGCACCGCACCGCGTTGGACACGCTGGACTTCACCAGCATGGAGATGAACCTGGGGAGCAAGTGCATCGTTGATGCGACCTCCTTTCCCGCGACGGGGCGGCCGTCCGCGTCCCCGCATCCCGCCATGGAGCCGACGACGACCGGGGTGCTGGCCAGCCGGAACTGGGAAGGCGTCTTGCTGGCGGTCAACGTCGGCTCAGCCGCGACGCGGATCCCTCCGGGAATGGCGGCGCCGACGCCCGACGCGGGCGCCGGCCGGGCCGCGCTCGAGCGGCTCCTGGCGCATCCCGCCGCGGGAAACTTCAAACTCATCGCCGCGGTGTCGGAAGACGTGAAACTGGACGACGACGTGTCGCTGCTGTGGGGCCTCTTCACGCGGTTCGACTGCGCGCGCGATTTGCTCTTCGCCAAGTCCCACCTGCGCGGCGCCTGGCCGCGATTCACCGGTCCCGTCGGCATTGACGCCACATTCAAGAAGGGCTATCCTGACGTGGTCGCGATGCTTCCCGAGGTGGTGGAGCGCGTGGCGAAACGATGGCCGGATTATCTGATCCCCTCCTGAACGACGCCGCGCTGCTGCCGGTCTGGCACAAGGTCCGGCGCGGCGAGCGGCTGGCGTTCGCCGACGGCATGGCGATGTTGACCACCCCCGACCTGCCCGGGCTGGGGCAGATGGCCGACTGGGCTAACCGCCGCCGGAACGGCGACCGCGTGTTCTTCACGTTCAACCGCCAGCTCAACCCCTCGAACGTGTGCGTGTACTCCTGCAAGTTCTGCGAGTTCGCGGCCAAGCCCGGGTCGCCGTACGCGTACGAGCTGAGCCTGGAGCAGTGTCTCGCGACGCTCTCGGATGAGCTCTCCGAGGTGCACATCGTGGGCGGCCTGCATCCCGAGTGGGAGTGGGAGCGCTACACGGGGCTGCTCGCGGCCATCCGGGCGCGCTTTCCGAAGATCACGATCAAGGCTTGGACGGCGGTCGAGATCGAGTACTTCGCGCACAAGTTCCGGAAGACGCGGCGCGCGGTGCTGCAGAATCTTAAGGATAGCGGACTGGACACCCTCCCGGGCGGCGGGGCCGAGGTCTTCTCCGAGCGCGTCCGCACGCTGCTTTTCCCCCAGAAGATCGGCTACGGGGAATGGCGGGAGATCCACCTGCTCGCGCACTCCATGGGGATTCGGTCGAACGTCACGATGCTCTATGGGCATATCGAAACCCTCGAAGAGCGCGTGGACCACATGCTCAAGGTGCGGGACATGCAGGATGTGTCCGGCGGGTTCGACTCGTTCATCCCGCTCGCTTTCCAGCCGGGCATGACCGGCATCACGCCCTTGCGCGCCTCCGCGGTGGACGACCTGCGCACCGTGTCGTGCTCCCGCCTCCTCCTCGACAACGTGAATCACGTGAAAGCGTACTGGGTGATGCTGGGCGAAGAGACCGCGTCCATCGCCCTGGCCTTCGGCGCTTCGGATCTGGACGGCACGATCGGCGAGGAGAAGGTCGCGCACAGCGCCCTCGCCGGATCGCCTGTCGGGCTCGCGCGCGAGCGCCTGGTGAAGCTGATCCGGGAGGCCGGGAAGCTCCCCGTGGAGCGGGACGCCCGCTACCGGGTGCTCCGCGAGTACGGCCGGACCGGCGAGTCGGCGGCTTCCGCCTACCAGGTGTCCGCCGGCGCTCCGGCCTGAGGCAGGCTGGGTGTGATCGTCGGGAAGATTCCGTATCTTAACTCTGCGCCCTTTTATCTATCAGTTGATACGGCAAGAGGGTTCCACCTACAGACAGAAACACCAAGAGCGATGGGCGCGGCGCTGCGGGCGGGGGAGATCGAGGCGGGGCCGCTGTCGCTCCTCGATTTCGCCGCCCTGGAGGACGCGGTCGTCGCGCTTGACGGGCTCATCATCGGCGTGCGCGAGGCGGCGGGCAGCGTGCTGCTCTTTTCGCGGGAGCCGCTCGACCGGCTGACGGACGGCTCGACGCTGGCCCTCTCGGACCAGAGCACGACCTCCGCGGTCCTGGCGCGGGTGATCCTGCGCGAGCGCTTCAAAGTCGTGCCGCGGATCGTGCCGGAGGGCGGGGCGGCCGACGCCCGTCTGCTCATCGGCGACGACGCGCTGCGGGCGCGCTATCAGGGCCTGCCCGGGTATCCCCAGGCGCTCGATCTCGGCCAGGCCTGGTGGGACTGGCAGCGGCTGCCGTTCGTGTTCGCCGTCTGGGGCGCGCGGACCGGGCTCGCCGAGTCCGACCGGGCGCGCGTCGCGCGCGCGGTCGGGGAGTCGCTTCGCGCGTGGGAGGCGGGCGCGGGGGAGCGCGAGCTGGCGCACTGGGAAGCGAAGTTGGGGATCGCCGCTTCCCACTTGCGAGCCTACCTCGCGGGCTTTGTCTATCGACAGGGTTCCAACGAAGAGAAAGCCATCGAAACATTCCTGCAACTTGCGCGCGCGGTCGGGCCCGTTCCGTCCGGGCGTTTCGCATCCGTGCCGCCGGGTACTTCGTCTCCGGCGCGCCGGCTTGAGGCCGGCGCCGCGGTCTGGATCCAGGCCGCGCTCGCCCGGAAGGTGCTCGACGGGACGCGGCTCGCGCCGGAGGACGGCGTGCGCCTGTTGACCGACGTGCCGCTCGCGGAGCTCGGCGCGATGGCGCAGGACCTGCGCCTGAAGCGGATCCCCGCGCGCGAAGTGACCTTCGTCGTGGACAGCAACCCGAACTACACGAACGTGTGCGAGGCGGACTGCCTCTTCTGCGCGTTCTCCCGGCGGCCCGGGGACCGCGACGCGTACACCCTGACCCCGGCGCAGGTCGCCGCGAACGCGAAGCAGGCCTGGGGTGCCGGGGTGACGACGCTGCTGCTCCAGGGGGGGCTCAATCCGGCGCTGCCGTTCTCGTACTATCTCGAGCTGATCGCCGCGCTGCGGGCGGCGGTGCCGGAGATGCACCTGCATCTCTTCTCCGCGCCGGAGATCCAGGAGATGGCGAAGGTATCGGGCCGGAGTCTCGCCGGCGTGCTGGGCGCGCTGTGGGACGCCGGGCTGCGCACGTTGCCGGGCGGCGGGTCGGAGATCCTCTCGGATCGCGTGCGGATCCGGATGGCGCCCAAGTCGCACGGGCTCAAGCGTACGTCCCGCGAATGGCTGGACGTCCACCGCGCGGCGCACGCGATCGGGTTCCGGTCGACCGCCACGATGATGTACGGCCATCTCGAGGCGCCGGAGGACACCGTCGCGCACCTGGACGCGATCCGGGAGCTGCAAGACGAGCGCGGGGGCTTCACCGCGTTCGTGCCGTGGAGCTTCAAGCCCGGGAACACCGTGCTGGAGAAGAAGATCAAGACCTACGCCGGTCCCGCGGTGTATCTTCGCCACGTCGCGGCGGCTCGCGTATACCTGGACAACTTCGACCACGTCCAGGCCTCGTGGTTCTCCGAGGGCAAGAAGACCGGCCAGGTGGCGCTGCACTACGGGGCGGACGACTTCGGCGGGACGCTGCTCGAGGAGCACGTGCACCAGGAGGCCGGTTTCGTGAACACCACGACGGCGGACGAGACGGTCCGAATTATCCAGGGCGCCGGTTTCGTCGCGGTGCAGCGCGATACTCTTTATCGTGCGCTGCGCCGGTTCGAGGCGGTCCCCGCGCGCTGAGCCCAATGCCGAGGGGTTGACGTTCCGGCCGAAGCGGTGGGTGTATAGTAGACAGGGGCGCACGATTACGACGGGACGGATGCGGGTTCTTGGGGTGTTCGTGCTGGCGTTGGCCGGAGGGCCGGCGGCGGCGGACGGGATCATCGACCTGTACACGGACACCGCGCCGCCGTTCGACACGTATCCCGTCCTCTTCCCCAACTGGAAGTTGGCGCCCGCCGCCTCCTTCCTGATCGGCGAGCAGCCGGACACGATCAATCCCTGCGCCGCCTCCCTGACGGGGATCACGATCTTCAACTACGGCACCGCGTCGAACCCCGGCCTGGGCGGCGCGGTCGGCGATCTCGCGGGCGTGTACTGGCAGCTGGAGTGCGGGGCCGGCACGATCGCGATGCGGACCATGACGTACGCCGGCCTGTGGGTCGTCGGCGGGTCCACCTACCCGGCCTGGACCTGGGCCGGTCCGGTCGCGCTGCCGAACGACCCGTGCACGCTCTGCGCGTGCTACCCGAGTCTGCAAGTCTACGTGGACATCGGCGCGTGCCCCACCGACGGCACCACCGTGGCGCTGGGGCCCGGGTTCAATACGGTCGGGAACATCGGCGGAGTGAAGGACAGCTGCGGGACGGTGGGTCCCTCGATCGCGACGTACGCGCCGACCAAGCAGATCGCGTACGTCATGAAGCGGGCGACGCCCGAAGTCGCGGCGCCCGGCGACACCATCACGTACACCGTCTTCTACGGACTCCCGGGCGCGGCGCCCCTGACGGACATCTGGGTCTTCGACTCGCTGCCGCCCTACACCCATTTCGTGTCCGGATCGGCTTCCCTCACGCCCGTGCCGGGCTACGATCCCGATCCCGGGCCGCCGCAGCACCTCGAGTGGAACATCGCCGCTCCGGGGGCGCCCGGCGCCGGCCCCACCGGTGCGATCACCTTCCAGGCCAGGATCGACTGGGGGAACGGCGAGTCGTTCGAGCCGGGCTCCGGGGACGCCGCGGCGCCGGAGGGGATCGTGCTGGCGAACCAAGCGCACGTCTCGTGGGCGCCGGCTGGGTGCGCGTCGGGCCGGACCTCGAATCCGGCGCAGACGACGGTGCGGCGGTATATCTTCTTTTCCATCGGGGACAACGACATGCTGTTCGCGGGGGCGCTCGGCTCGCCGCCCGACGAGATGATCTACACCACGTTCATCAAGAACGTGTCGCCGAAGTTGACCTGGCACAACGTGGTCCTGTGGGACACGGTGCCGCCGGAACTCGACGTGTGGGCCCCGAACCTCGGGATCGACGATCCGTGCGCCGGCTGGACGATGACCCCCACCGGCTGCGCGCAGGCGTCCCCCGGCCGACTCGTCAACGGCGGCAACACGATCCTGACGTGGAGCATGGACCTGGCACCGGGGGCCACCCTCCAGCTCCGGTGGAAGGCGAACGTGCGGGTCACTTCGCTGGCCGGGTCCACCGCGACGAATATCGCGAGCCTCTACGAGCAGGGGCGGCCCCGGACGCTCAATGGGACGGGACCGCAGGGCGCGGCCAAGAACTTCGTCCACATCGCGGCGATCATGCTGCGGACCTCGTACATCAGCTACCTCGGGTTCGGCGGCGACGGCATCGGGAAGATCGGGTTCTTCGCGACGTTCTATCCCCTGAACAAGGCGTCGAACTTCGAGCTCCGCGGCCTGGAATTCACCGGCGGAGGGACGTTCGCGACGACGGGGGGAGTCTCGCCCACGATCGGGAACTACATCGGCACGTGCATCTCCGGATTCAGCTGCGCGCTCGGCGGGCCGGGCGGAGTCCCCGGCTGCCGCGCCGAACGCATCCCCGCGGGCTACTTGTGCTACACGGGCAACACCTGGACCGAGAGCACGTACGGAACGAACCAGCCGTGCGGCGGCAACGGCGCCCCCTCCGGCCCGTGCAGCAACTATCCCGCCACGCCCTACCACCACCTCTACAAGCTGGTCTCGAACTCGCCGATCCTCTGGCAGGCGTTCTCCTGCGACGGCAACATGGCCCATACCTGGGCGCCGTCCAGCTCGATGTCCTTCTCGGGGTTCATCCACTACGCCTACACCCGCCAGTATTTCGACAAGGACCAGTTCAACCACATGAACACGTCCATCGGACCGGATGGCGTGCTGGACCCCAACCTGACCACGTCGCTGCACCTGTTTTGGTGGGACTACGGCGCGAACGAGTGGGTCTACGAGACGACCTACGAGGTGGACAAGGAGAGCCAGGTCTTCACGTGCGAGCTCGCCAAGTGCAGCGCGCACTACCGGTTCGTCTCGTCCCAGGCCAAGATGATCGTGCGGGAGGGGAAGAACGCCTGGTTCAACGGGCAGAACAACCTCGAGGCGTTCATCCCCGAACGCGGGACCGGGGTCCTCTCGATGTCGCAGACGGGCCAGGCGATGTACGTCTTCGCCAACCCCCGGTCCGACTACCGGCAGACGCAGTGCGTGATCACGAACATGAATGTCGCCGTCGGCACGACGTACAACTACAACATCGAGTTCTACGTGCCCAACGACACCGTGAATGTCCCCGCCTGCAAGCCGGCGTACATGAACGGCACGTCGGGCAAGTGGTTCCTGCGCAAGACGGGAACGGTTCCTTCCGGGTTCACCAACGCCGCCAATCCCCACATCTACGGCACCGACTGGGACGCGAGCTACCTCTTCGCGGACGCGCCGGCCCCGACCGCCGGCTTGTGGCGCATCACGCTCACCGGGAAGACCGGGGGAGGCCCGTACGGGGTCAGCATCAACGCCGGCGCCGACGTCTACTCCGCGTACGGCGGCGGCTCGTTGATGCATCCGGCGGATGGTCGGCAGGTGGGGACGGACTTCTGGATCGGGTACCCCTGGCCGTGGTGCTTCGGCGGATGCCCGTGCGGCGTCCTCATGGAATTGGCCTTCGGCGACGTCTTCTGCCCCAAGACGGGAATGACGGTGACGGCTCAGGACGAGCTCGGCGGCTTCCAGTCCCTCACCACGACGGGTCCCGACCAGTGCGTGTCCTTCCTCTGGCTGACCGGGCAGGCCCAGCTCAATCAGGGGCAGAAGAAGAACATGCGGTTCACGGTCACGGGCGGCGACGCCATCGCCATGTACAACCACTGCCAGCCGAGCCACAAGTTCTTCACGGCGCCGTTCGTCCAAACGGGCGAGCACTACACGATCGTCACGCCGCCGACGGTGTACGTCGGCCAGAGCTTCTGGATTACCGTGATCGTCGTCCCGACGGGCGGCGGCACGGACACGACGTACATCGGGATCACGTCGTTCACCTCTTCGGACGCCGGCGCGAAGATCGAGAACACGGCGATGGACGGGTACAACTACCAGTGGACGACGGGCCTCAACAAGGACAACGGGGTCAAGGTGTTCATCCGGGTGACGATGACCGTCCTGGGCCTCCAGAGCATCGTCGCCAGCGACATCGTGGACGGCTCCATCACCGGGTTGACGACGCTGATGGTCGTCGGCGCGGACGTGAAGCTGACCAAGGAGCCGCCGCTGCAGGTCGCCGCGTCCGGGGACATCGTGCAATTCAGGATCTGCTGGAGCAACTACTCGACCGCGACCGCCACCACGTTCACGATCACGGACGAGGTGCCGGACGGGACGGTGTACTTCCCCGATGTGCTCTCGAACCACTTCTGCGGGGCGACCACCGGGTTCGGGGCGGCGACCGCGGCGTACACCACGGCGGCGACGCCCACGGGGTTCGTCACCATGCCCGGCGGCGGACCGGGGACTACGGCGGTCACCTTCCTGCGCTGGACGATCCCCCAGACGGGGGTGATGACCACCGGCTGCGTCTGTTTCCGTGTGACCGTCCGGTAGTGCCTTATCCCCTCTTGTTCGAGGGGCAATCGCCCGCGGCATTGCGGGAGAAGGTGCAGGCGCCGGAGCTGCGGCGGATGTACGCCCTGCTGCTCGAAAACTGTGATCAGTTTCTGGCCCGGCCCGTGATCGCTCCGCCCCCGCGAGCGTCCACGCCGATGGACCGCTCGCCGGGTGAATTGGGACTCGCGCGCAAGGCCCAACGCTACATCCTCTCGCTGGCGGTGGGCCACCACCTCACCGGGCGGGACGACTACCGCGAGCGCGCCTGGGCCGAGATCGAGTGCTGGCTCGACCGCTGGGACTCCTGGACGGACCCCTATCACGGCCCCGCGAACCATTTCGATCTCATGGTGGGGGAGATGGGGCTGACGATGGGGCTCGCGTACGACTGGCTGAAGGACGGCCTGAGCGAGCCGCGGCGCGCGAAGCTCCGGGCGCAGATAGGGCGGCGCGTGCTCGACCTGTACCTCGCGCAAACCGATCCGCCCAAGGCCCTCCGCACTCCTCGGGCTCCGGGCACGAGGCGGCCGGCCCAAGGGGCACCCCGGCCGCCGTCGCCCGTCTGGTGGTACCGCGCGTACCACAACTGGAACACGGTCTGTAACGGTGGGGCGGTCGTGGCGGCGTTGGCGCTGGCGGGGGAATACCCGCGTGCGAGATCGGAAGAGCGTCGTGTAGGGAAAGAGTGTAGATCTCGGTGGTC
>CAYHEI010000064.1:0-10788 GCA_964355385.1 uncultured bacterium
GGACTGGATCACCTCGGGATTCGACGAGACCAGGACGCGGACGACTTTCCCGGAGTTGGCATCCGTCCCGCTCGGCGTGGTCGATAACACCACCGTCCCGGGCGAGAAACCCGTGTAGGTCCAGGTGAAGGTCACCGAGGCCCCGCCCGGAAGCGTGCCGGGCAACGCCGGGGAAGGGCCCGCCGAGAAGGACGCGACGCCGGAGGGGGCCAGCCGGAACGCCGCCACGCTGAAGCCGTCCACCGCGGCGGACCCCGTATTCGTGACCGTGAGCGTGACGAGAAAGGCCTGTCCCACATTCCGCGGGGACGGGAACGTCCGGAGCGAGGCCGCGAGGAAGCCCGCCGCCTGAATCGCCGTGCCCGCGTTCGCCGAAGCGTTCACCGCCGTGCCCCCGCACGTGACGCCGTTCGCGGCGCCCGTGAACATGGCCGTCCCCGCGCCCGCCGCGGAATAGGTCCACGTGAACGTAACCGCGCCGCTCGGGGTGAGCGTCAGTCCGCCGGAGGGCAGCGGGCCCAAGACGTACGCGACCAGACCGGCGGGGGCGGGGCTCAGGGAGGGCGCCACGCCCGTGACGTCCGCGCCGCCGGTGTTGGTGACCGTCAGCGTCACCGTGAGCCATTGGCCGGTCGAAACCTGGGACGGTGCCGCCACGACGGCGACGAGCGCGCCGGGGGACGACGCGACGGTCACGGTCGCGGACGCCACCGCCACGTTGGTGACGTTCGTGCCCGTCACGCTGACGGTGAGGACGACCGACCCCGGCGCGGCGCCCGTGACCGTCCAGGTGAACGTCCGCGACGCCGATCCCGGAATCGCCGCGGGCAGCGCGGGCGTGGGGCCGGTCACCGCGGCGACGGCTCCCGGCCCGGTCTGCCAGCCCGCCGCGTCCACGCCCGCGGCGGTGACGGGAGTACCGTTGGCGACGGTGACCGTGAGGATGAAATTCTCCCCGACGCAGACGGTCCCCGGCGCGACGGCGCTGCCGGCGGCCAGCGTCGTGACGCACGCGGGATCGGGGGCCGCGCTCACGGTCGCGGCTTCCTGCGCGGTCGTGGGAAGCTCGGCGGCAAACCCGCCCGCGATCCGGATCACGCCGTCGACCACGGCCCCGGCGTGCGCGACCCAGCTCGAGGGCAGCGGGGTCTCCGGGGTCCAGGCGTCCGTTCCGGGGTCGTACGACTCGACGGCGGCCGTGAACGTGTTGGGACCGATGTTGTCGCGCCCCCCGACCGCGTAGATCTTCCCGCCGACGGCGAGGGCGGGAAAAAAGTCCCGCGCGGACATCATCGGGGCGCGGGGCGTCCAGGTGTTGGTCCCGGGGTCGTACATCTCCATGCCGGCCAGCGTCCCCCAGGTCGCGCCGAGGTCCACCGCGCCTCCCATCACGTACAGCTTGCCGCCCAGCACGGCCGCGCCGGGCCAGAACCGCCCCGTGGTCATCGGCGGCAGGGCGGCCCACAAGTTGATCGCCGGATCGTAGACGTACGCGGCCGCGGTGTTGGTGATTCCGTTGAAGCCGCCGACCAGGTAGATGCGCCCGCCGAGCACCGCCGCGGCGGCGCCCTCCAGCGCCGCGGGCGCGGCGGCCCGCGACCGCCACGTGTCGGTCACCGGATCGTATTCCTCCAGCTCGTTGTGCAACCCGCCGCCTCCCGCGTTGTCGTTGCCCGCGATGACGTAGATCTTGCAGTTGAGGGCGACCACCGGCGCGCCCTCGCGCGGCGTCGGCATCGACGACCGGAAGGACCACGTCCCGGCACCCGGATCGAACGCCTGCACCGTGTCCTGGGCGGTTCCGAACGCGTCCCACCCGCCGATGACGTAGAAGATTCCGCCGGTGGAGGCCCCCCACGCCTCGGACCGCGTGACGGGCAGCGCGGGCTGGGCGGACCACGGCAGCGCCGCCTCCGCCCCGGACGCCGCCAGCAGCACCGTGACGGCGAGCGCGGCCGGCCGAACGGTCATCTCACCTCCCGGCTTCCCGGATCCGGGAGCGGAGCCGGTACTCGGTCTCGCCGGACCGAACCCGCCGGGTCAGGGAGAGCATGTACGCCTCCCGCCCGGCGGCAACCGTCTTCGTCAGCGGCACGCGGCGGGACGGCGCGAGGTTCCGCAACCGGCTGAATTCCACCGTGACGGCCTGCGCCGCCGCCGTTCCGTTCGCGCAGTAGATGAGGATGCGGTCGTCCACGGTCTCCGGCCGAAACGAGATCTTCCCGTCCGCCGCCGCGGGCGCGTCGTGCCGGTCCAGTTCGGCGTCCGTGAGCCGTTCCGCCAGGATCGGCGTGAACGCCGCGCCGCCCGGATGCACCGCGTAGTACCACTTCCCCTCCTCGGGGGAGACCGTCGCGCCGTCGAGGTGCGCGAACGCCGTGGGGATCGTCACGCCGCCCTCCTGTTCCCAGCTCGCCCGGAAGACCGCGAAGTGCAGGTGCGGACCGTTGGTCTGGCCGGTGCTGCCCGCGTACCCGAGCACTTGCCCTGCGGCCACCCGCTGCGCGACCCTGACCGCCACGCCGCCGGGCTTCAAGTGCGCGTAGTCCGCCCAGGTGCCGTCCGCGTGCAGGACGTCCACGAAATTCGCGCGGGCGGCGAACTCCGGTCCCGGCCCGCCGCGCGTGAAGTCCGCCTTGGTCCCCACGACCACGCCGTCCCGCGCGGCGCAGACGGGCGTGCCTTCCGGCAATTGAAAGTCCAGCGCGTGCTTGCCGCGATGGGTGAATGCCCCGAAGTAACCTTGGGAGACCAGAAACTTGCTCCCGTGGGCGTAGGGAAAGAGGTAGCGGGCACCCGCGTCCGGCACGACGCCCGGGTCCCCCATCCCGTAGAGGTACGACGCGTTCATCCGTGACCCCCCATGCGGGTCCACGCGCGCCAGCGTGAGCAGCGTCATGCGGGTCGCCGGCGGAATCACCAGGCGCGCCGGGAGCGGCAGCGACGCGCGCAGATTCGAGAGCACCGGAAAGGACACGAGCACGTGGTACGGCATGGCGGGGTGCAGGTTTTCCCCGGTCACCACGAACCGCTCCCCCTCCTGCCGGGTCGAAAACCTGACCTGATCGGCGTCGTGTTCCTGCCCCAGCGCGGCGGCGCGCGCGACCAGCCAGGCGCCGGCCAGCATCGTCCCCATGGAAATACTGTAGACTACCCGCATGGAGACCGTGCGCTTCGGCTACGTCGGATGCGGATACGTCGCGCAGAGCGTTCACCTGCCCAATTTCACCGCCCTCCCCGGCGTCCGACTCGAGGCCATCGCGGAAGTGCGCCCAAAGCTCCGCGCGCAACTCGCCGCGAAGTACGGGGTCACCAAGACGTACGCGAGCCACCTCGAGCTCGCCGCGGACAAGACGATCGATGCCGTGGGCGTCTCGGCCTCGTTCGTCGCGCAGTCCACGGTGGCGTGCGACTGCCTGCGGGCCGGCAAGGCCGTCTTCATGGAGAAGCCGATGGCGGTCTCGGTGGCGCAGGCGGAAAAGATGCTCGCCGCCGAGCGCGCGGGCAAGGGCCGGCTCATGGTCGCGTACATGAAGCGCTACGACGCCGGGAACGAGATCGTGAAGGCGACGGTGGACGGCTTCCGGAAGTCGGGCGAGCTGGGCCCGGTCACGTTCATGCGCAACCACGGCTTCTGCGGCGCGCAGTGGAACGCGGGTTCCTCGAATCCGTTCCTCAACAGCGACGAACCGTACCCGCCCGACGTCGACGCCGCGTCGCACTACCCGGCGTGGCTGCCCGCCGACCGGCGCAACGCCTATGTCGGCTACCTGCAGCAGTACACGCACAACGTCAACCTCCTGCGGTGGCTGACGGACGCGGGGGACGTGGCGGTCAAGTTCGTGGACCTGGACGCCACGGACGGGATCAGCGGGATCGCGGTCCTCGACGTCGGCGGGGTGCGCACGACCATCGAGAGCGGTTCCATGTCGCACTGGGGCTGGGACGAGCACACCCAGGTGTACTTCCGCGACGGCTGGGTGCGTACCGAAGCGCCGCCGCTGCTGCTCAAGAACGTCCCCGCTTCGGTCGAGGTGTACCGCGCGGGGAAGACGCAGTCCATGGCGGCGCTCCGGCCCGGCGAGTCCGGGGACCGCTGGAGCTGGTCCTACCAGCGCGAGGCGGCGCACTTCATCGAGTGCGTCCGCACGGGGACCCCCTTCCGGTCGTCCGGCGCGGACACGCTGCACGACGTCCGGACGTTCGAGATGATCTACAAAGCCTTCCTCAAGATCGCCTGATCCCCGTCTGATGCCGGCGATCGTCGTCGAAGGACTGATCAAGTCCTTCCGGGTCCCCGTGCGCCGGCCGGGCGCGTGGGGCGCGCTCACGTCGCTCGTCCGCCGGGAGCACCGCACCGTCCAGGCTCTTCGGGGCATTTCGTTCCAGTTGGAACCATCAGAAATCGTCGGGTACATCGGCCCCAACGGCGCGGGCAAGTCCACCACGATCAAGATCCTCTCCGGCATCCTGGTCCCCGACGGGGGGACCTGTGAGGTGGACGGCGTCACGCCGTGGCGGGAGCGCGTGCGTCACGTCCGGAACATCGGCGTGGTGTTCGGTCAGCGCACCCAACTCTGGTGGGACCTGCCCGTGGCGGAGTCCTTCGACCTGCTCCGCGAGATCTACCGCGTCCCCCCGGCCGAGCACCGCCGGACGCGCGACGAGCTGGTCGCGGCGCTGGGGCTTGCGAATCTGCTGAACGTGCCCGTGCGCCAGCTCAGCCTGGGGCAGCGGATGCGCTGCGACCTGGCCGCCTCGCTCCTCCACCGTCCCCGGGTCCTGTTCCTGGACGAGCCCACCATCGGGCTTGACGCCGAAGCCAAGCTGGCGCTGCGCGACCACATCAAGACGATCAACCGCGACCGCGGCGTCACGGTCATCCTGACCACGCACGATCTCGCCGACATCGAGGCGCTGTGCCGGCGGGTGCTGGTCATCCACGAGGGCGCGCTGCTGCTGGACGGGACGCTCGACGACCTGCGCCGCCGCGTGACCTCCGAGCGGCGTCTGCTCGTGGACCTTGCGGATGCGCGCGAGGAGGTCCGCGACCCGGACGCCCGGGTCGTGGCGAGAGACGGCCACCGCGTGGAGCTGGCCTTCGACCCCGAGCGCGTTCCCGCGGCGACGCTGATCGCCCGGCTGGCCGCGGCGCATCCGGTCCGCGACCTGTTCGTCGTCCCGCCGCCGATCGAGGAGATCGTGGCGAAGTTGTACCGGGACCTGCGCCGGTGAGACCATACCTCGCCCTCGCGCGGGCCCGGTTCGCGGCCCTGCTGCAATATCGCGCGGTCGCCCTCGCGGGGTTCGCCACGCAGCTCTTCTGGGGCTTCATCCGCATCATGATCTTCGATGCCTTCTACCGGTCCAGCGCTGCCCCGCAACCCATGGCCTTCGACCAGGTCGTGACCTACGTCTGGCTGAGCCAGGCCACGCTCGTGATGCTGCCGTGGAACGCCGACGGCGAGCTCCGCACTCAAGTGCGGAGCGGCGGCATCGCCTACGAATTGGTCCGCCCGCTCGGGCTCTTCGGGTTCTCCTTCGCCCGCGCGGTGGCTTGGCGCACGGCGCCCGCGCTCCTGCGCGCGCTGCCGATGTTCCTGGTCGCGATCCCCTTCCTGGGGATGGGGCTGCCGCCCTCGCCCGCCGCCGCGGCGGCGTGGGTCGCGAGCCTCGCCGCGGGCGTGTTCCTGAGCAGCGCGTTCACCGTGATCCTCTCGCTCGCCTCCTTCTGGCTGAACGCCGGGGAGGGCGTGGCGAACTTGGTCATGGTCCTGCTCACGCTCGGCGCGGGGCTGATCGTCCCCCTTCCGCTCTTCCCCGACCGGCTGCAGCCGCTCTTGAACGCGCTGCCCTTCCGCGGCCTGCTCGACGTGCCCTGCCGGATCTACGCCGGCCACATCCCGGTGGAGGCGGCGCTGCCGCAGATTTGCTTCCAACTCGCCTGGGCCGCCGCCCTGGCGGGCCTTGGCTGGGTCGTCGCGCGCGCCGGCGTTCGCCGGCTCGTCGTGCAAGGAGGCTGACCATGCGCTGCTACCTGGCCCTGCTGGGCGCCTCGGTCCGCTCCCAGATGGCGTATCGGGGCAACTTCCTGCTCCAGACTTTCACCGCCCTCTTTCAAACCGTGATCGAGATCGCGGGCATCTGGGCGCTGTTCGCGCGGTTCGGCACGCTACGCGGGTGGGCCTTGCCCGAGGTCGCGCTGCTGTACGGGATCGTCAACGTGGGTTTCGCGCTGGCCGAGTCCGTGGGACGGGGGTTCGACGACTTCCACAACCTGGTCAAGACCGGGGAGTTCGACCGCGTGCTCCTGCGGCCGCGCGGGACCGCGCTCCAGATCGCCGGCCGCGAGCTGCGCCTGCGGCCGCTGGGCCGGCTCGCCCAGGGGCTGGCGGTGCTCCTGTGGGCGGCCGCGCACGCGGGGGTGGCGTGGACGGCCGGGCGGGCCGCTCTCGCGCTCGGCGCCATCCTGGGGGGCGCAGCGCTTTTCTACGGTCTTGTCGTCCTCCAGGCCACGATGTCTTTCTGGACAGTTGAAGCCATCGAACTATGGAACACCGTGACGTACGGCGGCGTCGAGACCGGGCAGTATCCGGTGGCCGTCTACCGCCCCTGGTTCCGGAGGTTCTTCACGTACGTCGTTCCCCTGGCGGCGGTCACGTACTTCCCCGCGGTCGCCATCCTGGGCCGCACGGATCCACTGGGCAGCTCCCCCCTCTTCCAGGCCTTCTCCCCGCTCCTCGGAATCGCGTTCATGATCGCCGCGCTCCAGGTCTGGCGTTTCGGCGTCCGCCGCTACCGCTCCACGGGAAGCTGAGCCTCGGCGAAGCCCTGAGCGAGCGAAGCGAGACGAAGGGCTGATACGATCTTCTCCTGATGCGCTGCCGGCTCGTGCTGCTCGCCTGCCTCGCCGCGGGGACCGCCCGCGCCGCGGCCAAGGCCCACGACTGGATCGGCATCAACCAGTGGGTGGACGACTGGGACAACGTCCACATGAGCGCCACGGACACGGCCCGCGTGGCGGACTGGATCCGGTGGTACACCTACATGGAATGGACCACGGACCGGCCGGGCGCCTTCCACTTCGCGCCTACCCTGATCCCGGCGTTCGACTTCGACAACTGGTTCGGGACGTGGCACCGGGCGGGACTCAAGGTGAGCTTGTGTCTCAACCAGCCTCCCGCCTACTGCTCCAGTTTCCAGGCGAACGGCAATCGCGGCGGACCGCCCGACAAGTACCCGCCGTGCGGGAACACGGCCGGAACGCACCCGCTCGACTACGCGGACTACGCGGAGTGGGTCCGGCAGCTCACCGCCCGCTACGGCCGGCGGGGAACGGGCGTCGTCGACGCGCTCGAGATCTTCAACGAGCCGAACCTCACCGAGGAGTGGGGCGGGTGGCGGCACGACGCGTGCCCGCGCACGCACCGGGACTGGTGCGACGCCGACGTCGCTCAGTACGCGGCCTGCCTCAAGGCCGCGTATGTGTTCGCCAAGAAGGCCGACACGGCGATGCCGGTCTCGGGCGGCGTGACGGCGGGGTTCGACGAGGCGTACTTCGACGGCCTCCAGGCGAACGGCGGGATCGAGTTCCTGGACGCGCTGAACTTCCACACCTACGTCGGCGAGGACGGCTCGAAGGGGCCCGGGCACCCGCCGGAGTACCGCCACGCCTTCCGCGCGTTCTGCCAGAAGGCGGCCGGCTGGCGGGATACACACGCCCCCGGGCTTCCGCTCTGGCTCACGGAAGTCGGCTGGGACGCGCACGACGAGAAGGTCCGCCCGCCGACGTTCATCGGCGCGACGCTCCGCGAGCAGGCCGACTGGCTCGTGCGCGCGTACGTGATCGGCGCGGAGTACCTCGACCGGGTCTTCTGGTTCATCGCCGCCGACGGCAAGCCCGGCATGGCCACGACCCAATTCGATAACTGCGGCATCGTGCACGCCTACGGCGAGCGGAACCCGAAGGGGCCGCCGTCGGTGCGGCCCAAGCCCGCCTACTGGTGGATGGCGCTCATGAAGAAGGAGATCGGCGGGCTCGACTACGCGGCGACGCTCGCGTACAACGACGCCGGGGCGTTCGCCTATCTCTTCCGCGACCCGGCGTCGCGGGGCGGCGTCATCGTCGCGTGGTGCGCGGACGCCGGGAAGCCCGTGTCCGCGGGGAAGATGCTCAAGCGGCGCGCCATCCCGCTCATGGGCTCGCCCACCGCCTGCACGCAGGTCACCCCGAAGACGGGCTCGGCGAAGGGCACGCGGCAGGAGCTGAGGATCCGCGACGGTCAGGTGCTGGTCGATCTCTCCGAAACTCCGGTCTTCCTCGAGCTGGATGACACCGGAGGCTGATCCTTCGGCAGGCTCAGGGCGGAGGTCTCAGGGTCGGCGCGGATGCGCCGGAATGAGCCGGCCCCGCCCGGACCCCGATTGACATGCATACGAAATGGCGTCTATCGTATGCGCGGGGGTGATGCTGAATGAGGACCACCATTGACATCAACGAATCGTTGCTTCGGGAGGCCGAGCGCCTCACGTCCATCCACACGAAGCGGAGCCTGGTCGAACGCGCGCTCCAGGAGCTCATTCGGCAGGAGCGGCTCCAGCGGCTGGGCGCGATGCTCGGGAAGACCCGCCTGAACCTTTCCGCACGCTCCCTCCAACGGATGCGAGCGGGTGACTGACACGCCGCTCCTGCTGGTGGACACCTCGGCCTGGATCGCGGGATTCAGGCCGGGGGCCTCCGGCGGCTGGGTGGCGGAGCTGCGGCTCCTCCTGCAGGAACGGCAGGTCGCCGTCAATCCGCTCATCCGGCTGGAGCTCCTCTCCGGAGCGCGTACGGATCGCGAGTACCGCGAGCTCGCCGACACGCTCAGCGCATTGACCGAGCTGGAGCTCACCCCCGCGGTGTGGGAGGAATCGTCCCGCCTCGGATTCCTCCTGCGTCGCCGAGGGCTCACCATCCCGACGACCGACATCGTGATCGCCTCGTCAGCCGTCGTTCATCGCTGCACGCTGCGTCACCAGGACCGGCACTTCTCGCTCATCGCGAAGCACAGCGCCTTGCGCGAACGGTCGCCCTGACGGTCTCGAGCACACCCCCCCTGCGCTCCCCGTCCACCTGCGCGTTGTCCCCATCTACTCGATGGGCGCGATCGCCTCAGTCCTGCAGCCCCAGGGCGAATGTCAGTGCCTCGTCGATCCTACCCGACAAACGCCAGCACCTCCGACAAGGACGTCACGACCGGGCCGGTCCAGGTAGGCGCCTCGGACTTGTGGCCCAGGACGTCCTCGACCGGCTGCGCGCGGATGAGCACCGGCGCCATGCCGACCGCCGCGGCTCCCGTCAGCTCCCGGCTCCCGCCGTCGCCCACGTAGAGGCAGTCCGCCGGCGCCACGCCGAGCCGCTCGCAGACGAGCGCGTAGATCTTCGGATCGGGCTTCTTCGTCCCGGTCTCGGATGAGAAGACCGGCGCATCCACCAGTGGCGCGAAGGGCGTACGCGGCCAGTGCAGCGGAATCTCCGGCGTGCAATCAGTGAGCAGGCCGATCTTCCGGCCCGAGGCGCGCAGCCGCGTGAGCGTCTCCACGGCATCCGCCCGGGGCACCAGCAGGCTGAGATTGAGGTCGGTCCGCACCCGCACCGCGCGCGCCAGGCCCTCCGGAGAGGGTGCCACCCCCGCCGTCGCGCAGATATGCTTCAGATTATCCTCGAGCGTCCCGAGTTTCCCCCGGAAGCGGTCGTCGGTAGTCCCGGTCCACAATGCGGAGAACGGCTTGCGGGGGATGGACACCGCGTGCGCCATCTGGCCCATAATCTCGAGGTAAGCCGAGTGCGTCATGTTGTCCACGAGCGTCCCGAACAGGTCGAACACCACCGCCTTGTGCCTCACGGCGTTCAGCCCTTCTTGGCGTCCGGGCCCTCGAGCAGGATGTCGGAGCCGCCGCCGTGGCCCAACTGCAATTGCTTGGCGGCCTGCGTCCGCGCGGAGAGGCCGTGGACGTAGATGAACCCCAGCGCGGCGGAGGAGTCGAACTGGTCCCCCTTGTCGTACGTGGCGAGCAGCTTGTCGTACAGCGAGAACGGCGACTTGCGCCCCGCGGCGACGGCCCGGCCCCGGTGCAGCCGCATCCGCACGGCGCCGGTGACGTGCTCCTGCGTGCTGAGCACGTAGGCCCGCAGGTCCCGGTGGAAGGCGGTGAACCACAGGCCGTTGTAGATGAGGTCGGCGTACTGCGGCGCGACGAGCGCCTTGAACCGGAGCTGCTCCTTGGAGAGCGTCAGCCCCTCCAACTCCCGGTGCGCCTCGTGCAGCACGACCGCCGCGGGCGCCTCGTACAGCTCCCGCGACTTGATGCCGATGAGGCGGTCCTCGACGTGGTCGATCCGGCCGATGCCGTGCTCGCCCGCCAGCGCGTTGACGGCCTGCACCAGCGGGACGGGGTCCAGCTTCCTGCCGTCCAGCGCGACGGGCAGGCCCCGCTCGAAGTCGACGGTCACTTCGGCCGGAGCCGCGGGGGCGGACGCCAGGTAGATCTGGCGCGTCGTGGCGTCTACCCGGACGACGTCTACCGCCCCAGAGCCGATGGCCGTGACCGGGTTCGGGCCCACGTACGCCTGAATGAAGGTCTCGAAGCTGGCGGCGCGGTCCGTGATCCCGAACCGATCAAGGTCGATGCCCTGCCCGGTACCGTCCACCGGAACCTGCGAGGTCCGGAAGACCAAGACCGTCCCATCAGGGTCGTCCGCGGACTCCTCGAGGTAGTGGCGGTCGTCAACGACGGTCGTGCTAG
>CAYHEI010000065.1:0-476 GCA_964355385.1 uncultured bacterium
TGCCCGGCGCGGCCGCGGACTGCCAGGCGCTCCCCGAGCTCGTCCGGCCGGGGCGGAACGGCGTCCTGTTCCCTCCGGGGGAGCCGCTCGCGCTCGCCGCGGCGCTCCGCCGCCTCCTGGCCGATCCGTCCGCCCGCCGCCGGATGGGACGCGCCAGCCGCCGGCTCGTCGCGCCTCACGACTACGGGCGCGTAATCGGGGAATTCGAGCGGTTGTACCAAGAGGTGATACAATCGCATGAAGATTCGGGGCGTAGCGCAGCCCGGTAGCGCACCCGCTTGGGGTGCGGGGGGTCCCCGGTTCAAATCCGGGCGCCCCGATGATTGATAACTCAACTTCGAAACGAGAGTCGGGCCGGGGGCCCCCCCCGAGCCCCCGGCCCCCCCCCCCCCCGGGGGGCGGGGGGAGGTTTAAAAAGAAAAAGGAAAAGAAACCCCCGAAGGTTTTAAAACCAAAAAAACACCGGCGCAAAAAAA
>CAYHEI010000065.1:486-10745 GCA_964355385.1 uncultured bacterium
AAAAATTTCATCGGGATAAATGGCTCGGGCAACCCGCTTTTTTTTATAAAACATCTTCAAACCCAGTGGCGGCCGGGGCCCCCCGGCTTGGCCTTGGGGGCCGCGGACCTCGTGCTCGCTTGGTCCGTTTCACGATGATCCTGTCATGAGACCGCTGATCGTTATTCCGACCTACAACGAGGCGGCGAATATCCGCGCCATCTTGCCCCGGGTCTTCGCGGCCGTGCCCCGGGCGGCGGTGCTGGTGGTGGACGACGCGTCGCCGGACGGCACGGCACGCGAGGTGCGGCGCGCGGCGCGTCGCCGGGCCGGGCGCGTGCACCTGATCCTCCGGCCCGCCAAGCTGGGCCTGGGCACCGCGTATGTGGCGGGATTCCGCTTCGCCCTCGCCGGTCCTTTCGATCCGGTCGTGCAGATGGATGCGGACGGTTCCCACGACCCGAGCGCGATCCCGCGCCTGCTCGCGGCGCTGCGCCGGAACGACGGGGTCGTCGGGAGCCGCTACGGAGCCGGACTGCGGGTCACCAACTGGCCGTGGAGCCGACTGATGCTGAGTCTGCTCGCCAACCGGTACGCCCGCGCCGTGACCGGAGTGCCGCTCAGCGATCTCACCGGGGGGTTCAACGGGTGGCGACGGGGGATCCTCGCGCGCATCGGTCCCGAGCGGCTGCGGTGCAACGGATATGCATTCCAGATCGAGCTGAAATGCCGCTGCCACCAACTGGGAGGACGGATGGCCGAATTGCCGATCGTCTTTGCCGGCCGGGTGGAAGGAAAGTCGAAGCTGTCCCGGAGGGTGATCCTGGAGGCAATCCTGGCGGTCTGGAGAATGAGACTACAAGCCGCTTCGGTCCGATCCGGTTGAAACCACCCGCAACAATCCTCGGGGCGCCCGGATTTGAACCGGGGACCTCTTGGTCCCGAACCAAGCGCGCTGCCAGCTGCGCTACGCCCCGACGGATTCCATGTTCCAGGAATTACGAGCGGAATGCAAGTCCGTATAATGGCACCCTGATGACCAAGCGTTCCGCTTTCCTTGCCTGCACGCTCGCCCTCGCCGCAGGCGGGCTCCCGGGGATCACGGTCCACGCGGCGGGACGGGAGTTCCCGGGAATGACGATGGAGGGTCCGACCGGCCTGGTCCTGAGCCCCACCGGGCAGGTCGTGCGCGGCGACTGGTTCGCGTTCGGCATGACGCGCGGGATCGCGAAAGCGTCGTACGGGCTCTTCGGGTTGATCGAGGCCGGGTTTGCCACACCGGACCTGCTCGAGAATCCATCGAAAGACGACTGGGTGGATGAGCTCAGCGGGTTCGTAAAGGTGGGCGGTGCGCCGTTGCCGGGCGCCTGGTGGTGCCCGGCGCTCGCGGTGGGGGCGGAGCGACGGGGGTTGTTGACCTCGACTCCGACCGGGTACGGGAGCGCCAGCTGGAGCGCCGCGGCGGGCGGGTGGCTGGTGGAGGCGGTGTTGGGGGCCGGAACCGGTCGTTTCTTGAACCAGCCGTTCGGCGGGTTCGGGGTGATTCCACCCGGCCTTTTCAACCGATCCATGAAATTCATGTGCGAATACGCCGGAGAGCGGGCCGAAGCGGGCGCCCGGATCGCGCTGTCCCGAAACCTGCGGATGGATGTCGTGGTGCTCCTGCACGCGCTGCCGCCCGGTGCCCGGGCCGGGCGGTCCGGCTGGCTGATCAGCCTGGACGAGGGCCTCCCGGGTGCTTCCTGGACGGGGGAGCTCGGGCTGATCCCCGGCGTGGGGCGTCTGGGACGGTTCTTCAAGCGCCTCTTTCGCAGTGCGCCCCCGCCACCCACCGCCTCGACGTGAAGCCGGGCGGGGCGGACTGCGCCCTGCGCGTGGTCGTGCGTGGGCGCGTGCAGGGAGTCGGGTTTCGGTGGTGGGCGCAACGACACGGGCAGGCGCTGGGACTCCGGGGAGGCGTGTTCAACCGTTCGGACGGCGGGGTCGAAGTCCTTGCGGAGGGGCCGCGGGACATCCTCGACGGTCTGCTGGCGGACTTGCGGGAAGGGCCGTCGGGCTCCTCGGTGACCGCGGTGGAGGCGGATTGGATGACGGCCTCCGGCGCTCACGCGGGATTTGAGATCTGGTCGTCGCGCTGACGCTGCTTAACATAACAGTCATTATCAGCAGTCATCCCGAATAGCGGATGGGCTGCCCCGGAGCCCCAGCGCGTGCCGGTTAGACCATCCACTCTCCCTCAGGATTTGTCGCGCCGGAGGCCCGGAACGCGCCGGCCGCCGGCCACTCTTCCAACAGACCTCCGGCGTCTCCCGCCCGCATACCAACCGTAAAGCTCCAGGCGGACCCGGGCGCCAGGAGCTGCAGGCCGATCTCGAGCGTGGACGCCTGCGCGGCGTAGACCCGAGCCACCGGTGCCGCGGCCTCCTCCCGCACGACCAACGGCCCCTGGCCGAGCGCCATCCGGTACGTGGCGGGGGCCGGCTCCAGGACCCGGACGACGACCTCCAGGCCGCTGGTGATGACGCCGCGTTCACTGAGATCACATCTTATAACTAATACATCGTCATTATTGATTCCATAGAATATATCTGTTATGAGTGAGATGCCGCCATGCATGCTTCCCCGGTGACTGCCCGGCCGATAACGAGCCGCTCCCAGCCATTCGAAGTAGGACGTGGCGTTTCCGTCAACCACGACCCGGAGCCGCCCGGGAGGCCCCGCCCGGGAAGCCTCCGGCGTCGGCGTCGCCCGGACCGGGCGCAACAACTCCGCCGGCGGCTCTCCTCCAGCGAGCCGGTGAACCTGGATGAGGTGCGAACGAAAGAGCTGATCGAACTCCCCCGCCTGCCCGGTCACATGGTCGTCACCGTACCACCACGTCCAGTCGCTCCCCTCGGCGATCATCAGGTGTCGCCAGGCCCGTCCGCGCGCTCCCTCCTCCATCAGCGCCTCCCCGGCGAGAAAGGCTTCCCGGGCGTCGGACAGCAGTTCCCATGCGAGGCGATCTTCGGCGTGCCCGGCCCACACCGCGAAATCGTGGTTGATCCAGGAGCCGGCTCGAAGCGTCCGCAAGGCCGATCGCGGCGGATGTTCCCGCAGATGGTCCGCCACCGTAACGGCTCGCACGTCCTCGGAGGCCTCAAGCCGCCGAAAGAGGGCCCGGAGGAATTCCGCCCCGTGGCCGGAGAAATGCTCCCACGGGTTCTCCCCGTCGAGAATGACTGCGACGAGCGGCGGGGGGCCCGCGGGCCGCGCGGCGCTTCGCGCGCGGCGCAGCAGGTCCTCGGCTGCCTCCTCCGCATCCCAGCGGCCGTACGTGAACCCTACGAGGTCGGAAAGCTCGTGGTCGCGGAAGATAATGGACGAACCGCACTCGAGGCGCCACGCCGCGTGATGCGGCGAGGGCGCATCCGGATCGTCGAATCCGCTCTTGTGCAGGCTCGCCCGCAAGACCTGGTCGTCGGAGGCGATCCACTCCATGCCGCGGGCCGCCGCGGCCGCGGCGAACTCGTCGCTCACGCCGCCTTCCGCCGGCCACATGCCGCGGGGACGGACGCCGAACAGCCGCTCGTGCTGGCGAAGCGCCTCGTCCAGGTGCCACGCGAGATCGCGGTCGCCATGGAATGTCCGCCTGGGCAGGATCATGTCCGGCCGGGCGTCATGCGCACAGCCGACGTCCAGCAGCAACGGACCGATGGGATGGTAGAACGGCGTCGTGGACAGCTCGGCAACGCCCCGTCGCGCGAGGGAGGCGTAGGCGGGCACGACTCCGCGGGCGATCTCAAGATGGAGATCGAGCAACCACTCGACCTCCTCGACGGAGAAGTCCCGCCCTTTCAGCCGGAGTTCCGCCGCGCGGCCGGCGCCGGGCCAGAGCGCGGATGTCCACGAAAGCTGGAACCACGCGATGAGATCGAGCATATCGGAGTCCGAAAAGCGCTCCGCCGCCCCGGAGTCCGGGAGTCCCCCCGCCAGGGGACCCCGCAAGGACAGGAGCTCGCGATAGCGGGGTGACGTGGCGATGTGCCGGGTCTCGTTGGCCATGAACAGGGCGCCGAGCAGGAACTCCCGATCGTCCCCCGCCGCTCCTCCGCCCACGGCACGCCGGCAGGCCGCCAGCAGGCGCTCGGCGGCCCCCCCGCCTTCGCCCTGGAGCTGGGAAAGGAGGACCGGGGTGAGGTTGAAGGTCTGGCGGACGTCCGGATGCTCCGCCGCCAGTGCCGCCATGTCGAAATAGTGGCGTGCCGCGTGCAAACGCACCCAGGGCAGCATCGCGATGCCGGACCACGGGTCGCGGTACTCGGGCTGGTGCATGTGCCACACCAGCGCCAGATGGACCGGCCGTTTCACGGGGAGAGGAAGGTGGCTATTTGCTCTCTGATTGTGACGACAAATCCGTCAGGAGTTTGCGTATTTCCCTGGAAGCTTTCGCGGCGTAGCCATCCGGCTCCGCGGCGAGCCGGTTCAGCAGATCGACGGCTTCGCTCCACCGGGCGCGATCCGTCTCCGCGATCTTCAGCAGGCAACGCGCCATCCCGAGACGGGCCTCGGCCGACACGGGCCCCGGGCCTGACGCGGCGAGTTGATAGGCCTGGTACGCCTCGGGATAGCGGCCGAGTTGCTCCAGGCAATCCCCTTTCGCCACATGCGCCTGCCCCACCAGCGGATGACGCGGAAACCTGGCGATGAACTGATCGAACGCCTCCAGCGCTCCGCTGTACTGCTTGAGCCGATACCGGCAGTTCCCGGAGTAGTAGAGCGCCAACGGGGCCAAGCGCGATCCCGGGTACGTGTCGGCGAGCTGCTGGAACGCCTGGCCCGCCCGCTGGAACTTCTCCTCGTCGGATCCGACCAGCGGAAGCCCCTCGGCATCGGGCGGAGGAATCCGGTATCCGTAAAGATTCGTCGCGTCGCGGAACATCGCCGCGGAACGCTCCGCGACGGTGCTCTGATGGCGCACGTACAGGATGGTGAACGCGAGAAAGACGAACAGCACCGCCCCGGCCGAGATGAAGGCCAGCCGATTCGTCTCCACGAACGCCCTGATCCTCACCGTGTCGATCCACGCGGGAAGCGTGAACGTCGGCGAGCCGGCGGGCCGGGTGGGCAACGGTTTCACGGGGCGGAGCTTCATCGGCGGTTCAATACCGCACGAGTGAATGCACCGGCGCCGGGGCGAGCTTCGCCCGTCCGTCCAGGAAGGACAGTTCGATCACGAACGCCAGCCCGGCGACGCGGGCGTTCAACCGGCCGGCGAGGTCGAGCATCGCCCGTGCGGTTCCGCCCGTAGCCAGAACGTCGTCCACGATGAGGACCAGACCGCCGGCCTTGACCGCATCCACGTGGACGTGCAGCTCGTCCGTCCCGTATTCGAGCGCGTAGGTCGCGGAATACGTCGGACGCGGAAGCTTGCGCGGCTTGCGGATCGGGACGAGGCCGGCCCCCAGGACGTGCGCCACCGCTCCACCCCACAGAAACCCGCGCGCCTCGGCGGCCAGCACGGCCTCGACTCCCTGGCCGCGGAACGGAGCCGCCAGGGCCGCGACGGCGTCTCGGAAGGCGGGCGGAGACGCCAGCAACGGAGACAAATCCTTGAAGGAGATCCCGGGCTTCGGATAGTCCGGGACCTCGGCGATGAGCGACCGATAGTCCATGAAACGCCTACGAGTCTACACGATTCGCTATCGCACGCCAACCCCGAGCCGGTCAGTCCTCGCCCAGGAGGTCCTCCAGCTTGTGCCCGCGGGCAACCAGGGCCTCCCGAAGCCGCTTGAGCGCGCGGGCTTCGATCTGACGGACCCGCTCGCGGCTGAGCTTGAGCGCGACGCCGATGTCCTCGAGAGTGTGCGCGTTGCGTCCGCGCAGGCCGAAGCGCATGGATAGGATCTCCTGCTCGCGCGGCGGAAGACTCGACAGGACGGCGTCCATCCGCTCCTCGACGATGTGGGCGGACGCCTCCTCGAGCGGCGAACGCTGCCCGGGGTCCTCCAACACCTCCACCAGATTCCGGTCGTCCTCGGGACCCAGGCTCGTGTCGAGGGACGCGGTCTGCTGGGTATACATGATGAGTTCGCGCACCCGTGCGATGCCGAGCCGGAGCGCCTTCGAGAGCTCCTCGAGCGACGGATCCCGGCCGAGCCGCTGGGAAAGCTGCTGGTTGACCCGAAGATACCGGTTCAGCTGTTCCGTCACGTGAATGGGAAGACGGACGGTGCGACCGTGTTTCGCCAGGGCGCGCGTGATGCCCTGCCGGATCCACCACGTGGCGTACGTGCTGAAGCGGAATCCCTTCCGGTGGCTGTACAACTCCGCCGCCCTGATCAGTCCCACATTGCCCTCTTCGATCAGATCGAGGAAGGGCAGCCCGCGATTCATGTAGTGCTTTGCGATGGACACCACCAGGCGGAGGTTCGCCTGCACGAGCGCCTGCTTGGCGGCCAGGTCGCCTTTCTCGATCTTGCGTGCATACGCGACCTCTTGCGCGGCGTCGAGAAGCTTGGTGCGGCTGATCTCCTTGAGATAGATCTGAAGAATATCGGTGACGCGCCCCTCGGGCGCCTCGGCCGCCGGCTTGGGCTCCCCCGCGCTCAGGGGCTCCGTGACGTCTTCGGTGCCCGCCTCCGGCTTCTCCGGAGTCAGGAGGAGCGCCGGGAGATGCTTCCGGGATCGTCCGCGCGGACGTGCGCGCATCAGAACAGGGGCCCGAGGCGGCCGTAGAGATCCCAGCCGCCGTCTCGGTCGATGCGCCGGGCGTATTCGGCCGAGAACAGGATCGGGCTGGACTGAAAGACGTATCCGATGAAATTCAAGCCGATGCCGGCCCCTGTGGGCCGCGGCTCGCGCCGCCCGATACCGAGACCGGGCTTAAAACCGACGCCCTGGTCCACGAAGGCGACGCCCTGCACGTCGGTGAACAGGATCGGCAAGAGGGGAAGCGGGACGTTGAGATGATCGAGCAGATTCACGCGCAGTTCGTGGTTGGCCAGCAGGATCCCGGGGGCGTGCAAACTCGCTTCCGGGATCGCCCGGATCGAGTAACGACCGCCGAGGTAGTAATTGCGCCGGTCGCGGCCCGCTGAAGCGGCCGTCCACCAGCGCTCTCCGAATGACACGTCATCGAACAGTCGCAGATACCATTGGGCTTCACCATTGTACTCCGTCAGGCGGAGGACCGCCGACCCCGCGGGGACCGTCTGGTTGACCCCGGCGCGGAAGCGCATGCCTCCGATCGGCATGTGCCGCCGCCAGAGCGACGTGTCGCGCACGAACGCCGCGCCGATCGGCAGGAGCCGCGAGGTCTTGCGGCCGATCACGGAGAAATCGGCGCGATTCGTGAAGACCTCGGTATACTCCTCGATCCCGGTGACCGCCTCGATCCGGCTCACCTCCGTCAGGGGATAGGACGCGGAGACGTACGCCCCGCGCAGATCGGTCAGGAGAGGGGGGTATCGGTAGCTTTCGGTCGAGAGGGCGTTTTGCACCAAGACGAAGCGGCTCCAGTTGTTGGCCTGCAAGGAAATGCCGATGTCGGGGCGCCAGCCCGAGAACTCGTAGTCCACGCCATAGGCGTTCGTGAGTCCCGGGACCGCGCTGGCCTGGAGGGCGAAGCGATGGTCGCCCGGCATGTCGCTGAGCTGCAGCAGACCGTACCCCGCGAAGTTCGTGCCGCCGCCGATCGAAATGCTTCCCAGCAGCACGAAGAGGTCCACGAGCCGCTCATTGAGCGACAGGCGGTACGCCGTCGGCGAGATGTCGAGGTGCACCATGGCGCCCGCTTCCCCCTCCGCGACCGGCCGCCGGTTCGCGTCGAGCGCGACGACGCGATAGCGATAGCGCTCGCCGTAGTTCCACGTGGAGTCCCGGTAGGTCGTCGCCGCTCCCTCGCGGACCACCGCGAGGATCGTTCCGGGGCCGACCGGGAGGGTCCCTCGGTAGACCTCGTAGCGGCTCACCGGTGCCGCGGCTGCGACGGGCGATTGCCACGAGAGCACGATGTCGGGACCGGACGCGCGCGCCGTCACCGCGAGAGGCAGGGGGGGCGTCGCAACCGGCGGCGCCCCGGGACGGGCCGACGCCGCCGGCGTGGCCGAGGGAACCGCGGGGCGGGGCAGCTGCGGCGCCGCCGCCCAGGCCTCACGAGACGGATCGAGCCGCCGAGCGAGGTCGCCAGCGAAAGCTCGCGGCCGATCATCCCGGGGCCGATCCGTTGGAATGGAGACAATCGAATCGGAGAGCCTCAACTCGCGCACGGGCGGGGCGAGCCGGGAGGGAGGAATACTCCCCTCCCCCGGAGCCGCGCGGGGCGACTCCGAGGCGGGCTCGACGTGCGCCGTACCGGACGGCGGGACCGTCAGGCGCGCGGTCTGCAAGACCGTCTCGTTGAGCATGTAGATGTTATCGGAGCCGTTCTCGTAGGTGACCGCGAGGATGCGCTTGCCGTCGCGCGCCCAGCGGCCGGAGAACATGCCGGTGCGGACGTCGGTCACCCGGCGCGTGCCGGAGCCGTCCAGGGCGCAGGCGTAGAGGTTCATGATCCCGCTCTCGGCCGAGTCGTAGAGGAGGAGCGCTCCGTCAGGTGACACGTCGGGGCGGCGGCCTTCGACGGGTTGCGTGCCGCCCAACGGACGGCATTCGGCGAGCCCGGCCGGACGCAGGGCGGCGATCCTGAGCCCCGTCCCGGCCGGCGTCTCCGACTCGTACACGAGCGATGTCCCGTCCGGGGTGAACGCGGGCGAGGCATCCGCGACTCCGTCGGATGTCACCGGACGCCACACGCCGGTCTCGAGGTCCGCGAGGTAAATCTCGGCGGCCTTGCCGTTGAAGCCCACGAACGCCAGGGAGCGACCGTCCGGGTGGAACCTCGGATGGCCGATGTCCATAAACGGGAAGGCGAGCCGCTTGCGAATCCGCCGCTTGCGGACGTCCAGGAGCGCGATGACGTTTCGGGGGCCGTCCTTGACGACGAGCGCGAGCGTCTTCCCGTCGGGCGACCAGTCCGGCGGGCTGCCGGTCAGGTTGCCCGCGAACCCGCTGGAGAAGACCGCCGAGGGCGATTGTCCCTTGCGGAGCAGGAAGAGATTCCGGTAGCCTTGCCGGTCGGACAGGAAGGCGATCGTGTCGTCCGTCGGAGATTGGCACGCTCCGGTGTTGATACCGGTTCGATCGGGCGTGTTGACCACGAGGCCGGTGCCGTAGTCCACGGCGTCCTTCTTGCCCTTGACCTGGGACCAGAACGTCTCCTTGAGGTGGTCCTTCCAGCGGCGATCGAATTCGGTCAGGGAGACCCCGACCTTATCGGCGAACACCTGCGCGAAGAGGCGGGCATCGTCGATGCTCTTGAGGATCGCGGGAATCTTGTCCTCCCCGTACGTCTCGCCGAGGTAATCGAGGGCGGACTGGCCGGCCTTGTACCCGAGATACGCGTCGTGCGGCTCGAGGTGGTTGAACGAATGCATGAGCCAGAGCGGGGGGAGGCGGTCGTGCAGCACCGCGTCGCGCAGGACCGTCTCCCCCTGCGCGTCCCAGCCGTGCGAGACGTGTTCGGCCATGCCCTCCATGAACCAGAGGGGCACGAGGATGGACTTGTACAGGCTGTAGGAGCGCACGCCCTCCCCGTAGAGAAGGAAGAACTGGTGGGCATGGACCAGCTCGTGCGCGAGGACATGGCGCCGCTGCGCCACGCTCGCGGTCAAGGGCAGGACGACGCGCGTCTTGTACGCTTCGGTGAATCCTCCGATGCCCTCCCCCAGCGGCTCGGGCGACACGTTGGTCTGGATGAAGTCGTGAAAGGTCGCGTAGAGAAAGATCGGGACCTTCTTTCCGGGCGGCCGGGAAAGGCGGAAGTACTCCGTTTCGGTCTTCCAGACCCGCTCGGCTTCCTCGCAGATCTCGTAGGCGAGGGCCTCTTCTTCGGGGTAGTAGTACACTTCGAAGTGCTCCGTGTTGAGGACGCTCCAGTCGAACGGCCGGTAGCGAACCTTGTTTCGCCCGAAGCCCGCGCCCTCCGCCGCGGGAGCGGCCAGCAGCAACGCGCCCGCCAGCATCACAGCCAAGCGCGCCCGAAGCGTTGTCGCGGGGCGGGCCCTCATCGGGGAGATTCCGGACGGACGATTCCGCCGGCGCGCGCGACCACCCAGGCCTCGACCGCGCCCCCGTTCACGAGCGTGGCCGCCGCGTCGAGCAAGCGGCGCATGCCGTCGCCCGTCCGAGCGGAAACGCAGACCACCGGCCGCGCCGCGGCGGATTCGAAGCCGGCGAGCGCCGAGGCCGCGCCCGGGGGG
>CAYHEI010000066.1:0-3695 GCA_964355385.1 uncultured bacterium
TTGATGGGCCGGCGGGGGCGGCTTCGCAATAAGCCGCCTCATTCTTTTTCATCCTCGGGCTCGCCGCCGGCGCCCGAGGGAAGAATCCAAGCCGTGCCGTACCCGGACACCTGCCCGGTCGCTTCCTTGCGGTTGAACTTGCCCTCCACGACCTGCCGCAACTTTTCATCGAACGGGTCGGACCGCTCCCGCACCCGCAGATGCTCCACGAGACGCTGGCGCAGCACGACCGGGCCGAGGAGCCCCGCGAGCTGGAGGCCGGCGATGTTCCCGGCGGGATGACGGACCAGCAGGCGTGTGCGGGTCAGCGTCCGCTGGAGGCGTTCCTTGGACATGTGGCGGACGCCGCGCACCCGCACCGCGCGGTAGGCCTCCTGCAGGGCCCGGTCCTCGCGGGCCCCCGCGCACTGCGCCATCGCGTCGCCGGTCGCCTTGTGGAATCCCAGCCACGCCGCGTAGCGCTTGAGGACCGCGGCCATGCACGCGTGATGCGGGAGAACGCCCCCTGCGGGGGCGCCGGCCAGTTCCATGACCGCGGAGACGGCGATGAACGGCGCGCGCACGATCGTCGTGACCAGATCGGCGGTGAAGCGCGCGTCCTCGGCGTGGTCGTTCAGGCGCGCGAACGGGCCGCGGCGGCCGCGGATGTCGCGGCGGCGCAGGATGACCGGATCGTCGACCCGGAGGCCGAACAGCCGGGTCTTGAGGCGCTGGAGATCGTCGGCGAACCGTGCGTACTCCTCGACCGCGAACCAGACTCCGAACAGCGCGAGGAAACGGCCGGGCACGGCGCCGCTGCCGAGTCCCACCCGGACATCGGCGACGTTCAGGTACAAGCGGTGCCGGCCGCTGGGCTTGATCCAGTCGAGGGGACTCATGACGGGTTCACGCGGTGCGGTGGCCCGTCCGTCCCCTCGCGGGTCTAGGCGCTCACTTGCTCGTGTAGGCCGAGGCGCCCAGCGCGGCCTGCGCCGCCGCGAGCCGGGCCACGGGCACCCGGTACGGGGAGCAGGAGACGTAGTTCATCCCGGCCGCCGCGCAGAACTTCACCGACGCGGGGTCGCCGCCGTGCTCGCCGCAGATCCCGATCTTCAGCTTGGGCCGCGTCTTGCGACCGCCCGCGATGCCGAGCGAGATCACGCGGCGCACGCCGTCGTCGATCGTCACGAACGGGTCCCGCTCGAACAACCCGGTCTCGACGTAATGGCTGATGATCTTCCCCGCGTCGTCGCGCGAGAAGCCGAGGGTCATCTGCGTCAGGTCGTTCGTCCCGAACGAGAAGAACTCGGCGGTCTCGGCGATCTCGTCGGCGGTCACGGCCGCGCGCGGCACTTCGATCATCGTCCCCACGAGGTACTCGATCTTCGTCGCGCGCTCCTTCATGACGGCGGAGGCCGTCGCGCGCACGAGCGCCTCCTGGTTCTTGAGCTCGCCCACGAACCCGACGAGCGGGATCATGATCTCGGGGACCGTCTTCACGCCTTCCTTCGCCAGCTCGCACGCGGCCTCGAACACGGCGCGGGCCTGCATCTCCGTGATCTCCGGGAAGAGGATCCCGAGCCGGCAGCCGCGCAACCCCAGCATGGGGTTGAACTCGTGCAGCTCCTGCACGCGCGCCAGCACGGTCTTCTTCTCCTCGAGCGCGGCGCCCTTCACGCCCTTCGCCTCGAGCTTCGCGATCTCCACCATCAGCTCCTCGCGCTTGGGCAGGAACTCGTGCAGCGGGGGGTCCAGGAAGCGGATGGTCACGGGGTACGGCGCCATCACGCGCAGGAGACCCTTGAAGTCCTCGCGCTGGAAGGGCAGCAGCTTCGCCAGCGCGGCCTTCCGGGCCTCGGGCGTCTTGGCCATGATCATCTCGACCATGTGCGGCAGCCGGTCCTCGGCGAAGAACATGTGCTCGGTGCGGCACAGGCCGATGCCCTCGGCGCCGTAGGCCCGGGCGGCCTTCGCGTCCCGCGGGATGTCGGCGTTCGCCCGCACGGCGATCTTCCGGAACTCATCCGCCCACTTCATGAACGTCCCGAACTCGCCGGACAGCGTAGGCTCGATCGTCGGCACGCGGCCCAGGATGACCTCGCCCGTCGAGCCGTTGAGGCTGATCCACTCGCCCTCGCGGACCGTCGCGCCGCCCGCCGTGAACTGCCGGGCGTGCTCGTCCACCTTGATCGACTCGCAGCCCGCGACGCAGCACTTGCCCATGCCGCGCGCCACGACCGCCGCGTGGCTGGTCATCCCGCCGCGCGCCGTGAGAATCCCCTTGGCCGCGTCCATGCCGTGGATGTCGTCCGGCGTCGTCTCGGGCCGGACCAGGATCACGGCCTCGCCGGCCTTCCCCCGCTCGGCGGCGGTGTTCGCGTCGAAGACGGCCGCGCCCGAGGAGGCCCCCGGACTCGCGGGCAGCCCCTTCGCGATGACCTTCTTCTCCGCCTTCGGGTCGAACACCGGGTGCAGGAGCTGTTCCACCTGGACCGGGTCCACCCGCATGACCGCTTCCTTCTTGGTGATGAGCCCCTCGCCCACCATGTCCACCGCGACCTTCACGGCCGACTGCGCGGTGCGCTTGCCCGTCCGCGTCTGGAGCATGAACAGCTTGCCGCGCTCGATCGTAAATTCGAAATCCTGGATGTCGCGGTAGTGCTTCTCGAGCATGCTCGTGATCTGCCGGAGCTGCTTCGCGGCCGCGGGCAGGTCCGCGGCGAGCTTCGCGATGGGCTGCGGCGTGCGGATGCCGGCCACCACGTCCTCGCCCTGCGCGTTGATGAGGTACTCGCCGTAGAAGACCTTCTCGCCCGTGGACGGGTTGCGCGTGAACCCCACGCCCGTCCCCGAGTCGTCGCCCATGTTCCCGAAGACCATGGTCTGCACGTTGACGGCCGTCCCGATGTCGTGCGGGATCTCGTTCTGCTTGCGGTAGTAGATCGCCCGGTCGTTCATCCAGGACCGGAAGACGGCGTCGCGCGCCATCTCGAGCTGCGTAAACGGGTCCTCCGGGAAGGGACGGCCCGTCTTCTTCTTGATGAGCGCCTTGAAGGCGGCCACGAGCTCCTGGAGGGCCTCGGCCGGCAGGTCCGCGTCGGTCTTGAGATGAAGAACGTGCTTCTTCTCTTCGAGAATCTTCTCGAAGTCCGGCTTGGCGAGGTCCATCGCGGTCGAGCCGAACATCTGGACGAACCGGCGGTAGCAGTCGTAGGCCCAGCGCGGGTTCTTGGAGAGGGCGACGAGCCCCACGACCGTCTTGTCGTTGAGCCCGAGGTTCAGGATGGTGTCCATCATCCCCGGCATCGAGAACTTCGCGCCGGAGCGGACGGAGACCAGGAGGGGGTTCTTGGGGTCCCCGAGCTTCTTCGCGTTCATCTTCTCGAGCCGCGCCACGCCCGCCTTGAATTCGGCGAACGCGGGTTTGGGGAACTTCTTGCCGTGCTTGTAGTACAGCTGGCAGACTTCCGTGGTGATCGTGAACCCGGGCGGGACGGGAACGCCGGAGCGGGACATCTCCGCCAGACCCGCGCCCTTGCCGCCCAGCAGGTCCTTCATGGTCCCGTGGCCGTCGGCTTTGCCGCCCCCGAAAAAGTAGATGTATTTCGCCTTCGCCATTGCTTCCGCCCTCCCTTATCAGTCTGAACTGCGCTTCCGCTTCGCGGAAGCGCCCTCTTGCCTGCCCTTCCGGCCGCCACGGCACAGCCGCGGCGGCC
>CAYHEI010000066.1:3705-10664 GCA_964355385.1 uncultured bacterium
GCCCCCTTGGGTCCCGCCCTCCTTTATCTTCCTCATCGCCTCCCCGGTTGGGTGTTCGCGCCCTTTCGCCGGCCCTCCCGGCCGCCCCGTCACTCCCGGGGCGGCCGCGGCCTCACTCGCGTTCGGCCGTTGAACCTGCGGCGCCGATCAGTATAGGCTCCGGTCCAGGGGGTGTCAAAAACGGGACTCAGGCCAGCAGTTTCGCGGCTTCCTTCTCGAGGGCGAGCACCAGGCGGTGGTTGAGGCCGAAGGGGTCTTCCAACGTGATCTTCAACCGCTGGCCGTGGGCGGCCTTGAACGTCGCCACCTTGGCCGTCAACGCCCGCATGTACATCCCCGGGAAGAGGATGCACGGGAGAATGACGACGGCGGGAGGCTTCTCGATGGCCGCCTCGCGGAACACCTCTTCGATGAGCGGCTCGCCGTGGTCGAGATAGGCGTAGCGCGCGGAGGCTCCCGCGCGGCGCTGCACCTTCGCCACGAGCTCCTCGAGCGTGCGCCGGTTCTCGATCGCCACCGCGCCGGCGGCCGCGAGAATCACGCGAGGCGGATTCGTGGCGACGGCACCGGGGGGGATCTTGGCCGCCAGCATCTCCGCCAGGTCGACGTACTCGCTCAGCGGCGGGCCGAGCACGATCTTGGCCTGCGGGCGCTTCCGGTGCGCGTCCGCGATTTCCGCCGGAATGTCCTCGGAGGTGTGCCGGCCCGGGAAGAGAAACACGGGGAGGACGGCGATCATGGAAATCCCCTCGGCGAGCAGGTCGAGCAGCACGTCGTGGAACGAGGGATGTTCGCGCTCGAGGAACGCGGCTTCGACCCGCCAGCCCCGCCGGATGGCGCGCAGACGGTCCCGCAATTTCAAAACTTGCTCGTTGCTTTCCTTCTCCGGGCTGCCGTGCGACACCAGCAGCACCGCGCTCCCCTCCGCCATGACGCCTCCCGCACTCTCCCTCCTCTAGAGGATAGCAGCCCGGGAGTCACGCGCAAGGCCGTCCGACCGCGCCTCCGAGAGCGCAACGGTCGAAGACGTTCAATCGATCGCCTTCAGGAGCGGTTGCAGCGCCTTGAACTCCGCCGTGCCCGCCCGGCGCAGCCACTCGAAGACGACGGCCTCGGCCGTCGTCACCGTGACTCCCGCGCGCTCGATCCGCCGCAGCGCGACCGCCCGGTCCTCCGGCCGCCGCGAACCGGTCGCGTCGGCCACGAGGAAGACGCGCTTCCCCGTGGCAACGAACTCCAACGCCGTCTGCGCGACGCACACGTGCGCCTCGACGCCCGCAAGGACGAGCTGCTCCCGGCCGGCCGCGGCCAGCCGCGCGGCGAACGCGGGAACGCCCGCGCAGGAAAAATCGATCTTCACCACGGGTTCGACGCCGTCCGGCAGCGCCGCCTTGACCGCGGCGACCGTCGGCCCCAGGCCCTGCGGGTACTGCTCCGTGAGAATCGCGGGCACGCCCAGGGCCCGCGCCGCCTTCGCCAGCAGCTCGATCCGGCGGAGCAGGCGGGGCGCCTCGTGGATCGCCGGCATGAGCCGCTCCTGCACGTCCACCACCACGAGAACGCTCCGCGCACGATCCAGCAGTTCCGTTCTCATCCGGCCCTCATTGAAACCATCCTATGCACCAAACCAGTATAATCAAACCGTGGAATTCGAAATCGAAAGCGGCCGCGAAATCACCATCGCCATCCGCAAGGTGTCGAACGGGTACGTGCTGAAGTTCTTCCGCCCGGCGAAGCCGTACCAGAGCGCGACGCCCTGGGAATCGCGCGAGATGGTCTTCCTCAGCCTCGAGGCCTGCCTCGAGATGGCCAAGAAGTTCCTCCAGAACCCCTGGGAGACCCAGGTCGGAAGTTGAGCGCCGCCGAACCCTTGAGGTCCCGCTGACGAGACGCGTCACCGCGGACCTCTGGATTCTCGCCGGACAGTCGAACATGGAAGGGATGGGCGACCTGACCGGCGCCGAGACGCCGCACCCCAAGGTCCGGGTGTTCGGCATGAACGGCCGCTGGTCGCGCGCCGCGGAACCCCTGCACTGGCTGCTCGACTCCCCCGACCACGTTCACTGGTGGGGCATGACGAAGGCCCAACGCGACCGGGCGCTCCCGTCCTCCCGCCGGAACCGGACGCGCGGCGCGGGACTGGGGCTGACGTTCGCCAAGCGCCTCGTGGAGGCGACGGGCGTCCCCGTCGGCCTCATCCCGTGCGCGCACGGCGGCACGAACATGGACCAGTGGGACCCCGCGAAGCGGGGCGAGGGCGGTGCGTCGCTCTACGGCTCGCTGCTCCGCTCGGTGCGCGCCGCGGGGGGCCGGATCGCGGGTGTGCTCTGGTATCAGGGCGAATCGGAGGGCTTCGAGACCACGCCTTCCCCTTTCCTCCCGCGCTTTCTCGCCCTCGTCGCCGCCCTCCGGAAGGACGTCGGCCCGGCCGACCTCCCCTTCCTCTATGTTCAGATCGGCCGCGTCGTAGACGCCTGGGGGATCCCCCCGTCGCGCTGGAGCCAGATCCGCGAGTTGCAGCGTCAGGCGCTCACGAAGCTGCGGCACGCGGCGATGGTCACGGCGATCGACCTGCCGCTCGACGACGCGATCCACGTCGCCACGCCCGGGCTGAAGCTCCTCGGCGAGCGGCTGGCGAAGCAGGCGCTTCGGCTTCGCTTCGGGCGGATGCGCCCGCGGCCCGGCCCGACGCTCGAACGCGCGCGCGTCGAGGGCAAGGGTCGCGCGCTGGTGCGCGTCACGTTCGGCGGCGTGAACGGCCGGCTGCTGCCCGCGTTCCGCGTCGGCGGATTCTCGGTCCGGGACGCGGCGGAAAAGGATCTGCTCCTGGTCTACGAAGCCCTGCCCGATCCGCGGCGCCCCGCGGATGTCCTGGTGCGCCTGCGCGACAGGCTTCCCGCGCGGGCGACCCTCTGGCACGGCTGGGGGCTGGACCCCTTCTGCCATCTCGCCGACGCCGAAGGCCTCGCCGCCCCCGCCTTCGGCCCGATCCCCCTGTAGCCCGGTTACACGCATCCCGTCCGCCCGCCATTCATGTATCATGGGGGGACGGATGACGCGCCCCCAGCGGGCCGCCCGGCCTTGACGGCCGCGGAACGGACCCCAAGCGGCGCCACGACTTCCTGAAGCGAGCCCGCACAACGGGCCGGCTTGAGGCAGTCATGTTGAAGGAATGGTGATCGCGATCGACGACACGCCGCTCCGATGAGCGCCACGGTGGTGCTGCACGCCGCCTGGCGGGAACCGGACGCCCTGCACGTCTGGGCCGAAGGCCCCGCGCGCAAGCGCACCGCGGCCGACGGCGCGCCCCCCCACCCGTTCGCGGCGGCGCCCGCGGCGGTGCGGCGCGCCGTGGAGAGCCTTCTGCCGGACGGCGTGCTCAACGACCCCGCGGCGCTTCGGGACGACGAGGCCGAACTGATTCTGCCCACGTGCGAGGACCAACCCTTCCCCTCGCATCCCGCCCTCGAGGTCGAAACCCCCGAGGGCCTGCCCGCGGGAGGCCGCTGGCGCGTCCCGGGCGCGCGGGCGGAGGCGGCCACCGCCGCCGGCTGGCTGGCCGCCTTGCCGGCCCGGGGCGCGGAGCCTCCCGGCATCGCGGTCGGCGACGACCTGCGCTGGTTCGCGGAGGCCGCGCGCCTGGCGCTGGAGCTCGTCGCCCGCGAACGGTGCGGTCCGACCCAGGAGGCGCGCTGGGAGCCCCTGCTGTCCGCGCCGGGCGTGCTGGAACGCTGCGTGGCGCTTGCCCTCGCGATGCCGGACGCGTGCCGGGCCGGCGGAGAGGCCGTGACCCCGCGTGACGAGCTGCTCCGCAACTTCCTCCGCGCCGCGGTGGACGGCTTCATGCGCACGCGCCACGAGCCGCTTCCGGACGGTGGGACGCCGGCCGCGCGCTGGCTGGAAGCGCTCGGCTCCGCGGGAGGGACCGTGCCCGATTCGGCGTTTGCGGACGCCGTCCGCGAGTGGATCGCGCCCGCGCTCTCGCGCGAGCCCTACGAGGGCTACCGCACCTGCATCAAACTGGAGCCGCCCGAGGAAGACCACGGCAGAGGGTCCCGCGCGGGCGGGTCTCGACGCGAGCGCGTCGGGGCACGGCCCTGGCTGATCCGGTTCCTGCTGCAGCCGGTCGAGGACCCGGCCGGCGTGCTGCCCGCGGGCGAGCTGTGGCGGACCAGCTCGCGGTTTTCCCCCGAACGGCGCGCCGCAGCGCAGGATCGACTGCTCGCCGATCTGGTCCGGGCCAGCCGGCTGTTTCCTCCCATCGGCCGCGGCCTGCAGGAACGGCTTCCCAAGACGGTGGAGGTGACGGCGGCCGAGGCGTACAGCCTGCTGACGGAGGCCGCGTCGCTCCTCGCGGAGGAGGGCGCCGCGGTGCTCATTCCCGACGCGCTCGCGCGCGGCCGCGCCCGGCTGTCCGCCCGCGCGACCCTCAAGCCCATGGGCCTCAAGCCCATGGCCGGCTCCGCCCCCGCGGGGGGCCTGGGAGCGCTCGTGCGGCTCGATTTCAGCCTGGCGGCGGGCAAGGATCCCATCACCCCGGAGGAGTTGCAGGCGCTGATCGCGGCCCGCGAGCCCCTCGTGCGGCTGCGGGGGCAATGGGTGGAACTGCGGCCCGGGGACATGAAGGACGCGGCGGACCTCCTCGACCGCGGTTCCGAGACGGTCACCGTGGCCGAGGCGCTCAACCGGGCCTGGGGGGCGGGGGAAGCGGAGGGCCTGCACATCGCCGCGGTGGACGCCGAAGGCTGGCTGCGGGATCTGCTCGACGACCGAGGCGCCGCCACCCGCCTCGAACCCGTCGAGCCGCCCCGGGCTTTCGCGGGCACCCTGCGCCCGTACCAGGAGCGCGGACTGTCCTGGCTGGATTTCCTGCGCCGCCTCGGCGCCGGAGCCTGCCTGGCCGACGACATGGGCCTCGGCAAGACCGTGCAAGCGCTGGCCCTGCTCCTGCGCAACCGCGAGGAGCATGCCCCGAGTCCGGTCGAGGGACGGGCCGTGCGCGAACCCTCGCTCCTGGTCGCGCCGATGTCGGTGCTGGGCAACTGGGGGCGCGAGGCCGCGCGGTTCGCCCCCACGCTCAAGGTGCTCCTGCACCACGGCCCGGAGCGGCTGGCGAAGAGCCGTTTCGCGCGCGCCGCGAGCCAAGCCGACCTCGTCGTGACGAGCTACGCCCTGCTCGCACGGGATCGCGACACGCTTTCCCCCGTCGCCTGGGACACCGTGCTGCTGGACGAGGCCCAGAACGTCAAGAACCCCTCGTCCCAGCAAGCCTCCGCCGCCAGGTCGCTCAAGGCGAACCATCGGATCGCGCTCACCGGCACCCCCGTGGAAAACCACCTCGGGGAGCTCTGGTCCATCTTCCAGTTCCTGAACCCGGGGTACTTGGGTTCGCTGCAAACCTTCCGCGCGAACCTGGCCATCCCGATCGAGCGCCTGCATTCCAAGGGCCACGCGGAGCGCTTGCGCCGGCTGGTGGGTCCGTTCCTGCTGCGGCGCGCCAAGTCCGACCCCGGCATCGCCCCCGAGCTCCCGCCGAAGATCGAGACGACCGAGACCTGCCGCCTGACGAAGGAGCAGGGCCGCCTGTACGCCGCGGTCGTGCAGGACATGATGCAGCGGATCGAGCGGTCGGAGGGGATGGAGCGCAAGGGGCTCGTCCTGGCCACGCTGACCAAGCTGAAGCAGGTGTGCGACCACCCCGTGCTGCTCTTGAAGGACCGCTCGAAAGTCCCCGGACGCTCCGGCAAGCTCGCCCGGCTGGAGGAACTCCTCGAAGAGGTCGTGGACGAGGGCCAGCGGGCGCTCGTGTTCACCCAGTTCGCCGAAATGGCGGAGCTGCTGCGGCGCCACCTCGCGGCCACGCTGAACGGCGACGTCCTGCTCCTGCACGGCGGCACCCCGCGCGCGGAGCGGGAGCGGCTGATCGCCCGGTTCCAGGATCCGGCGGGCGGCCCGGCCGTGTTCGTCATTTCGCTGAAGGCGGGCGGCACGGGGCTCAACCTCACCGCGGCCAGCCACGTCTTCCACTTCGACCGCTGGTGGAACCCGGCGGTGGAGGCCCAGGCCACCGACCGCGCGCACCGGATCGGCCAGCACCGGACCGTCCACGTGCACCCGTTCGTGTCGGCGGGAACGCTGGAGGAACGCATCGCCGAGATGCTGGTGTCCAAGCGGGCGCTGGCGGGCAAGATCATCGGCGACGGCGAGGCCTGGATCACCGAGCTGTCCACCGACCGGCTCAAGGAACTCTTTTCCCTGCGCGCCGAAGTCCTGGCGGAGGACGACGAGTGAGGCCCCGGCGCGGGCGGGGCGCCCACGGGTGGGCCGGGCGGGATCCCCGCGGGGGCCGGGGGCAGCACGGGCGCGCCGGACCGGGCGGACGCTGGGCCGGCCCCTGGAGTGAATGAACGGTAGGTGGCTCGCGTTGGGGCGGCACCAGCAGGACGGGGGCCGGTTGAGAGCGGGGCCTTGGGTGGCAGTGGAGCGCGGGCAGCCTTCGCAGCGGCACGAGCGCGCGATGAGAGCAAACATTTTTCAATGATAGATCTTGCTTCTTGAGGATGTTCTTCAAAATAGGTCGAAAGTCCCTCGGAAACTATTTGTTCCACTGCGGTGCGAACTTCTTGATTTCCCAACCGCGCCTTGGTTTGTCCCTCAAATTGAGGATTATGTAGTTTTACCGAAATTATCGCCGTTAGTCCTTCTCTAACATCTTCTCCTAAAAGTACCTCTCCGTTTTTTAAAAATTCGTTTTTCTTGGTATAGTCATTAATCGCTCGGGTTAAAGCCGAACGAAACCCAGTCAGATGCATCCCTCCTTCAACAGTATGAATATTGTTGGCGAAAGAAAAAATATGTTCATTGAAATCGTCAATATAGACCAGAGAAACTTCCACTAAAATATCATCAACTTGCTTTTCAATATATATCGGCGGATCAAAAAGAGGTTTTTTATTTCG
>CAYHEI010000067.1:0-10594 GCA_964355385.1 uncultured bacterium
CGTGCTGACCTCGCTCCGGCAGATCGCCTCGCTCTCGCCCGGCGAGGCCTCCCTCTACCTCCACCTCAAGACGCTGCACCACGGGGAGGCGATCCTGGAGGCGAATCCGACGCTCAAGGTGAAGCCGACCCGCGAGCTGCTCTCGCAGCTGCGGGCGCTGCTGGGCGACGACGCCGTGACGCTGGCGGATAGGCTGTACTCGCCGATGACCATCTGACGGTCCGCCGATGGAACCCTGGAAGAAGCTGCGCGAGGAGCCGCTGTACGCGGGCTGGATGAAGCTCGTACGGCGAGTCTACCGGCGCCCCGACGGCGGCGAATCCTCGTTCGAGGTCCTGGCCGAGGATACGGTTGCCTGCGTCCTGGCGCTGACTCCCGACCACCAGGTGATTTGCGCCCGGCAGTTCCGGCCGGGGGTGGAGCGCGTGGTGCTTGAATTGCCCGGCGGGCACGTGGACGCGGGCGAGACGCCGCTGGCGGCCGCGAAGCGGGAGCTGCTCGAGGAGACGGGATACGAAGGCGAGACGACCTTCGTGACCGCGAGTTTTGTCGGCGCCGCGTCCACGCGCCTCAAGCACAACTTCGTCGCCGTGAACTGCCGCCGCGTCAAGGCGCCGCAGGACGCCCCCCGCGAGCCCATCGAGGTCGTGCTGCTTTCCCTGGACGACTTCAAGGCGCATCTCCGCACCGGTCAGCTTACGGACGTCTCGACCGGCTACCTGGGGCTGGATTTCCTCAAGCTGCTCTGAGCCGCTTCGCCCAGCCTGCCTGCGACGATCGCGGGAGCTTTCAGTCCTTCTCGATGACCGCCGCATAGGCGGGAAAGCGGCCGCCGGTGCTCTTGAAGAACTTCCGGACATGCCAGCCCGTCTCTTGAAGGAGTTTCCGCATCTCGGGCCGGGTGACGAACAGGTAGTCGAACCACGTGTCGGCGACGTTCGCGTACCGGATGCGCAGGCGGATCTGCCCGGCCATGCGCCCCCGCGCCCGGTTGCGCGCCTGGTATCTCAGGTGAAGGGGGTTCGTGGTGTTCTGAGGGTCGTTGCAGGACACGAGCCGGCGCGCCCCGGGGGAGGTGATCCGGCGCATCACCTTCAAGAGGCGGCTCGCGCGTGCGCGGCTGCCGAACAGCCCGAAGTTATTCCCAAACATGACGATGGTGTCGAAGGAGCCGGCCGGGAATCGCCCGATGTCCGTGATCGACATCCTCCGGACGTTCCGCAGTCCCCGCGCGCGGGCGACCCGGACGGCGCCCGGGGAGACGTCGATGCCCGTGACCCGGCGGCCCTTCCGCTGGAGGTGAAGCGCGTGCCGGCCCGCCCCGCACCCGACGTCGAGCACCCGGCCGCGGGCGTAGGCGACGGCCGATTTCTCGTGGGAGCGCCAGTCGGCGTAGTTCCCGAAATAGTAGTCCGCGGTCATCCAGTCGACGTTCCCGTCGTCGCGCTCGATCAGGTGCCCGCTGGGGCGGTCCTGCAGCCGCGCCTCCAGCGCCATCCCGAATGCATCGCCCGGTTTCATCCCGCCTCCTTGCCCCCGTCCTCCATTATGCCGCATGGTGGCTCCCGAATCGAAGCGGTACAATCAGGTTCTTCATCATGAGGAACCTCCTGGCCGCCGTCGCGCTGTGCCTGGCCGGGTCCGCCCGGTCCGCGGAGCCGGGCCGGCCGCTTCTCGATCTGGCGCACGGTCTCGACGGGTTCTCGCTCTCCATCACCGGAGGGCGGATCGCGGTCGTGAAGCGGGACGGCGTCGGTGTCTTGCGCCTCGAGGCGGGCGCCAAGGGGGACACCGCGGTAGCCGTGCTGGATCTCCCGGCCGACGTGGACGCGTCGGGGTTCCGCGCGGTCGATTGCGCGGTGACGAACCGGGGAGCCGCGGTCGTGGGAGTTCGACCCGGAGTGCGGAATCGGGGCAGCAACGGGTGGCTCAAGGCGGTTTCCAAGTCGGTCGATCTCGCGCCCGGCGAGACTCGGATCGTGCGCCTGCACCTCGGCTGCGATCCCACGGGTTCCGCCACCCCGATGACGTTCAAGGGCATGCGGAGGTCTCCGGGCATCGCGACCGATCGCGCGGGGACGTTGTTCGACAAGCAGCACGTCGTGGCGGTCAGCGTGATGGCGGGGGAGATGGCGGGGCAGGCGGTGATCGAGATGGCCCCGCCGCGCCTCGTCGATCCGTGCCCGCCGGCGATCGCCGGCCCTTACCTGCCGTTCATCGACCGGTACGGCCAGTTCAGGCACGCCGAGTGGCCGGGCAAGGTGCGCCGGGACGACGAGCTGCGCGCGCAGGCGGCCGAGGAAGCCGCGGACCTCAAGGCCCATCCCGGCCCGGAGGACTGGGACCGGTGGGGCGGCTGGGTGGGGGGACCCCGGTTGCGGGCCACGGGTTTCTTCCGGACCGAGAAGGTGCAGGGGATGTGGTGGCTGGTGACCCCGACGGGCCGGCTGTTCTGGTCCTACGGCATCGACTGCATCAATCCCTCGGCGGGGACGCCGGTGACCGGACGCGAGGGGTATTTCGAAGGGCTCCCCCCGGTCTCCGGGGCGCCGGAGGGTGTCTACGGCAAGGACCAGTGGGCGGGGCCGCTGGTGGACCACTACGCCTGGAACATGCTGCGCAAGTACGGCGACCATTGGCGCGAGTCGTTCGGGGAGCGCGCGCACGCGCGGTTGCGGAGCTGGGGCATGAACACGGTCGGCAACTGGTCCGACGAGAACGTGCGGCTGGCGCGGCGGACTCCCTACGTGGTGCCCGTGCATTTCGCCTCGCCGGTCATCGAGGGCAGCGAGGCCTCCTTCTACCAGTTCCACGACGTGTTCGACCCGGGGTTCCGGATGGCCGTGCGCGCCACGCTGGAGCACGAGCGGGGGAAGTCCGCGGGCGACCCGTGGTGCCTGGGGTATTTCGTGGACAACGAGATGAACTGGGGGGAGGACACCGATCTGGCCGGCGCCGTCCTCCGGTCCTCGCCGGGGCAGTACGCGAAGAAGGTTCTGGTCGAGGAGCTGCAGGCGCGCTACGGCGACGTGGCCGCGCTGAACCGGGCCTGGGGAACGCGCCACGCGACCTGGGACGACCTCAGGAAATCGTCGCAGCCGCCCGCGAACGCGCAGGGCGCTCGCGCCGACCTGAAGCGCTTCAACCGCCGGATCGCCGAGACGTACTTCCGCATCTGCCGGGACGAGGTGAAGCGCATCGCCCCCGGCCAGCTCTACCTGGGCTGCCGGTTCACGTGGGAAGGGGAGTTCGGGTTCGAGCAGGCGGCGAAGTACTGCGACGTCGTGAGCTTCAACCTCTACCGGCTCGAGCTGGAGAGCCTCCGACTGCCGCGCGAGCTGGGCGTGCCCGTCATCATCGGGGAGTTTCATTTCGGAGCGACGGACCGCAACAACGTCAACTCCGCGCTCGTGGAGGTGGCGGACCAGCGGGAGCGCGCCGCCGCGCTGGCGCGGTACGTGCGCAGCGCGCTGGCCAACCCGCTGGTCGTCGGCGTGCACTGGTTCCAGTACATGGACGAGGCGGTAACGGGACGCGGGGACGGGGAGAATTACCAGGCCGGATTCGTGGGCGTCACGGACGCCCCGTATGCGGAGACCGTGGCGGCTTCGCGTGACGTGGGGGCGCAGCTCTACCGCTTGCGGGCGGGCGGGAAACGATGAGCCGGATCGGAGCGGCGGTCCTCGCGCTCTGGCTTGCGGCCGGCGCGGCGGAGGCGGAGAACGCCCGGTTCTCGTTCGCGGTGCTGGGCCGCGTGCGGCCGTCCGATTCCGGCAGGGACGCGATCGGACCGGGCGCGGGCTTCGTTGACCTGTTGCGGCGCGCCGCAGCGTCCCATCCGGAGTTCGTCGTCGTCGCGGGCGAGGCCGTCGGCGGGTCGGCGGAGCCGGACCTGCTGGAACTCCAGTGGGACGCGTTCGAGCGGGCGGCGGCACGGGCCCCCGGAGCGGTCCGCGTCGTCCCGGGGACGCGGGATGCGGCCGGAGGGGCCGCCGCGGCCGCCTGGGAGCGTCGGCGGGGCGCGCGGTTCTTCTCCTGGGACCGCGGCCCGGTGCACTTCATCGCGCTCGACTCGGCGCAGGCGGACTCGCCCGGCGCGATCGCCGGAGCGCAGCTCGCGTGGCTCCGAGCCGATCTCGAGAAAACGTCGGGCGTCGCGCGAACGTTCGTGTTCATCCACCGGCCGCTCTGGGAGGCGGAGGCTTCCTCCACCGCCTGGACGCGCGACGTGCACCCGCTGCTGGCCGCGCGGCGGGTGGACGCCGTCTTTGCCGGCGCGCGGCCGGGGTTCGTCCGATATCCGGACCGGGACGGGGTCCGGTATCTCGACACCGGCGGCGGCGGAGCGGAGCTGCCCCCGGGACTCGGCGGGTTCCCGCACGCGGTGCTGGTGAGCGTGGCGCCCGGGGGCGTGAAGCTGACCGTCTTGGGCGAGCGCGACGAGTGGCCCGCGGACGTGGTGACCGCGGCGGCGGCGGAAGCCTACGAGCGCGCGCTCAAGATCGGAACGGCCGGCCGCGCGCGGACGGGCGAGCCGGCGAGCGTAGCGGTCACGCTGCGCAACCCTTTGGCCGTGCCGGCGCGGGCGACCGTCGCGCTGGACCGGGAGGACTCGACCTGGACCGCCGACCGGGGCACGGTGGCGCTGCCGCCGGGGGGCACGGGGACCGTGACGCTGCGCACACGAGTGGGGAGCCGCCTCTTCCCGGCTCCGCGGGGGCGGATCACTTTCACCGCGGGAAATACGGTCCTGGATGCGCGCGAGTTTACCCCCGAGGTGGAGGCGTCCAATCCCGGGTTGATCGATGACTTCGAGGATGGGGATACCACCAACCTCACGGGGATGACGGGGGTCTCGTCGTCCAGCGGGCAGTGGTATCTCAAGGTCGATGCGGAGGGCGCGTCCACGGGTGAGTTGGGCGTGGAGGAGGCGGGGCCGGGCGGCGGCGGCCACAAGGCGCTGCGGATGCGCGGCCGGCTCGGGGTCCACGCGCAGCCGGAGAAGATCTTCGGGCTGCTCTTCACCAACCTCAAGAGCGACTGGGGGCTGGTGGACTGCTCGAAGGCGCGGGGCCTTACGTTCCTGGCCCGGTCGCCGTCCCGCTCGCGGATCGCGGTTCGGGCCGAGGGATCGCACGGCGGCCAGTGGGCCACTGGCGATGCGTCGTTCCGCAAGGAGATCGGCCTGGCGCCGGAGTGGACCCGCACCACGGTCTGGTGGACGGACCTCGCGCAGCCGCCGGGAACCTGCCCCGGCAAGAATTGCGTGGGGAAGTTTCAGGCCGACCAGATCATGAGCCTCGGGTTCCTGCTCCTGGACAAGGGGGCTTCGTACGAAGTCTGGCTCGACGACGTCGGGCTGGTCATGGATGCGCCCCGGCCCTGAGGTGATTCACCTGGGACCGCAGCAGGCCGCGACATTCGACTTCCACGGGCTGCGCATCGTGGACTACGGGCCGGGGCAGGGGGCGTCGGCCTCGGTCGCCCGGATCGAGGTGCCCGCGGGCGCGAGCCACGCGGAAGCGCGGTCCACCAGGTCCGACAAGTACTACGTTGGGCTGGAGGGAGCGGTCACCTTTCAGGTCGAAGGGCGCGCACAAACCCTCCAGGCATCCGAACTTCTCCTCATTTCAAAGGGGGAGTGGTTCTCCTACACGAACGCGACGGACCGGGAAGCGCGACTGTTGCTGGTCCACGTCCCGCCCTTCGATCTCGGCGCGGAAGAATTCCGATAGTGCGGCATTAAGGAAGAGGTAGCGAGGCAGCCCGCCGACGGGCTCTTCGGCAGGGCTCAGACGGTCAGTGCCGCCGCGAGGCGTGTGCGGTCGGCCGAGGACGACGCGCGCCTCGCTCGTCCCACCACACCACCAAGCTGGCCAGGACGAGGCCCACGAGAGCGACTCCCAGCACGAGGTATGGATTGATCATGTCGTTCTCCTCTTCCTTTCGATCCTCAATCCGAGTACGAGAAAACCCGCTCCTGCGCCTCTGATACCGCAGCGCAAATCCCAGGTCATCGGCAGGCTGACGAGCGGTTGATCGGTGAGGCTGAAGCCGGTCAGCACGATCGCCAGATTGCTGAAGAATCCCGCCAGCAGCGATCGTTGTCGGCCATTGAGCCTCATGGGAACGACGATATCAGATGAGCCCCAGGCTGTGTTTGGCGCACCTCACGTGCTCGAAGTGAAGCGCCGGGAAGGGTGACCCCGGAAATGTGACGGTGTCATGTGAGTCGTCAGCCCTGGAAGGGGCAGGAGGCGGGACCATGATCTATGATCGTTGAGAGATGACCAGCCCGGGTCGTTGCATCGCGCTTTTCGCCGCCGTGCTTTCCTGCGCGGGATGCTGGGTCAGGTCCGTCCATCCCCTGCACTCCCCGGACTCCCTCGCCACCGACGACCGCATCCTCGGTACGTGGGTTGCTCCCGACGAGAAGACCTCGTTCACCCAGCCTACCGATACGTTTCTGGTCAGACGCTCCGGCCGGCTCGCCTATGCCCTGGTCTACGTCACGAACGGCGCGCCGGCGAGCTTCGAGGTGCACCTGACGCGGCTGGCTGACGCGCTCTTCGCGGACGTCGTGCCCCGGCCCCCAGACGAGGCGCACGGTCCGTGGCGGCTTCACCTGCTGCCGCTGCACTCGTTCGTGCGGCTTTCGCCCACCCAGGACACGATGGAGGTGGTCCCGCTCGATCACGAGTGGCTCGGCGTTCAACTGGCCGGGCCCCGGCCGGCGCTCGCGTTCACGCGTCTGGACGACCTCCTCCTTCTGACCGCGCCCACAGCTGACTTGCGCCGCTTCATCGTCGCGCGTGCCGATGACCCGAAGGCCTTTTCCCATCCGGTGGTGCTGAGGCGGATATAGGGCGGCGAGGTTAGGGGGCGGGAGCCGAAACGCCGGGCGGGGGGAAGGCATGCGCGGCGTCGTCGAGCACGAGCACCCAGTCGATCCCGGGCCCGCGCATCGGCGGCGAGAACTCCCGGGTCCCCGCGCGCGGAAACTCGCCGATCCGGGTCGCGTGGCCCGTGCGCGGATCGAACCACCAGGCGGTGACGATGGTTCCGGACAACCGGTCCAGGTTGACCGCCACCGGCGCGCCCGATGCGAGGTAGACGAAGGCGTAGGCGCCATCGTCGTTCCGCGTGGCCTGCATCCGGTTCGGGCCCGCGCCGGCCTCGCCCGCGATCACGGACTGGTCCGGGACGCGGGTCAGGAACGGCCGCGACTCCAGCAGCGCGCGCGCGTGCCGGAGCTGGTTCGCGCCCGGGAGCGCCAGCGCCTCCTCCCAGGTCCGCCGGCCGCCGAACTGCGGAATCTCCAGGCCGGGCTTCTGGAACAGGAAGGTCGGGGTGGAGCCGTAGGTGTGGCCGAACGCGCCCGCGAAGAGCGCCCAGTACGCGGTGCGGCGGACGTCCAGGTCGTCGAACCAGCCGTTGTCCTGGTTCCAGTTCACGGGATGGTCCTCGTAGTCGGCCTCCCCGTCGAGCGTCGGCTTCGGCGGCTCGAGGCCGTAGTCGTGCGCCACTTGCGCCCAGTTCGCCGGGTTACGGGCGCCGTGTCCCGATTGGATCATGTTGAAGTCGAGCCAGGGCTCCGCGTGCAGCTTGGCCGAGGTGGAGGAACCCCCCATGGGATGGTACGTCATCAAGTGCGCGCCGCCGTCGCCCTCCTGCAGGCCCGCCGCCATCTCCCGCCAGACCGGCCGGAAGTCCTTGGCCCCTCCCGGCGCATCCTCCTGGACCGGCGGACGGTCGCCGCCCAGCACCCAGAGGAGGTTCGGCGCCGCCGCGTACCGCGCTCCCAGCCAGCGGCCGTAGGCGCGGGCGGTCCGCGCGTCGAAGATCACCGGCCCCTTGCCCCAGAGGACGGGTCCGACCTTGTCGCCCCAGGTCGGCAACAGGGCGACGGTGATCCCAACTTCCCCGGCGCGCCGGATGATCCAGTCCACATGGGCGTAGAACTTCTCGTTGGGGCGCAGCGGGTCGCGGTCGAGGAACTGCTGCTCGCCGTACGCGTTGGGCATGCGCAGCTCGTCGAACTCCACGATGCCCATCACCTGGATGACGGTGAACCCCTGCGCCGCGCGGGCCGTGAGATACCGGTCGGCCTCGCCGCGGTCGAGCCGGTAGAGGAGCAGCCACGCCGTGTCCGCGAGCCAGAAGAACGGCGCGCCGTCGGCGCGCACGAGGAAGCGATGATTGGCGGAAACCTTGAGCATCGAGTGCATCATAGCGGGAGCGGGAACAGAATGGAGCGCGCCGAGAAGCGAGATGCCGACCCCGAGGGCCAGATGAGGAATCAGGCGGCGGTGCGCTTCTCGATCGGGGTGTAGGGGAGCCCTTCGAGGTCCGGCCCCGGGCCCGTGTACGTCGCCTCGGGCCGGTAGAGCGCGGGCTTGGGCTGGGCGTCCGCGAACTTCTCCTCGATGACGTGCGCGCACCAGCCGGCCATGCGCGAGACCGCGAACACCGGCGTGAAGAGATCCGTCGGGATGCCCATCGCGCTGTACACCGAGGCGCTGTAGAAGTCCACGTTCGGGTGCAGCCGGGCTTTGCCCCGCGCGTCGAACTCCTTGCGCGCGACCTGCTCGAGCTGCTCGGACATCTCGAACCAGAGCTTGTTCGAGGTGCGCGCCACCAGACTGCCCGCGAGGTTGTGCAGGATGCGCGCCCGCGGGTCCAGCGTCTTGTACACCGCGTGGCCCATGCCCATGATCCGCCCGCCCGATTCGATGCGGGTCTTGACCCACGCTTCGAGTTTCGCGGGATCGCCGATTTCCTTGAGCATCTTCATGACTTCCTCGTTGGCGCCGCCGTGCAGCGCGCCGCCCAGCGCACCGATCCCCGCGGCGATGGACGCGTACATGTGCGCGCGGGTGGAGGCCACCACGCGGCAGGTGAACGTCGAGGCGTTGAACTGGTGGTCGGCGTGCAGGATGAGGCAGATGTCGAAGAGTCGCGCGGTCTCGGGAGCGGGCACCTCGCCGTTCAGCATGTAGAGGAAGTTGGCGGCGTGGCCCAGGTCATCGCGCGGGGCCACGGGCTCCTTGCCCTCGCGGATGCGCGCCCAGGTCGCCACGGAGGTCGCGACCTTTGCGATCAGGCGGATCGCCTTCCGCACATTGGCCTCGCGCGTCTCGACCCCGACCTCGCTGTCGTATCCCGCCAGGATGGGAATCGTGCCCTGCGTGACGTCCATCGGGGAAGTCGAAGGTGGAAGGCGCTGGCCGCTCTGGATCAGCACCTGGGGAATCCACCGTTCCTTCTTCAACGAAGCGTTGAAGAGGTCGAATTCCTCCTGGGTCGGCAGCCGGCCGTGCAGGAGCAGGAAGGCGGTCTCCTCGTAGGTGGAGCGGTCGGCGAGCGTTTCGATGGTGTAGCCGCGGTACACCAGCTTGCCGCGAGTGCCATCCACTTCGCTGACCTTGGTGTCGGCGACGTAAACCTCTCTCAGCCCGATATTCTTGGCGTCGATCATGATCGAGTCTCTACCATAGCAAAAACCTCCCGGAGCCGCATGACGCCCGTCAGCTTTCGCGGGGATGTCAAAGGCGCTCGACCGCTTCCTCGGGCACCCACCCCTTCAGGCTTTCGCGCGGGACCCCGATTTCCGCCCAGCCGGGGCGGCGGTTCAGTAACAAAGTGCGCCGGCCCTCGGGGACCGTGAACCCGACCGTAAACTGGTCGCCGGGGCCGGAACGGACCTCGACGCCCGGGCGCACGACCACCCCCCAGGGCCGGTCCAGGTCTTGTCCGCGTGCCGCGAGGAGGGCCGACGCGGCCGCCAGCGCCGCCACGCCCGCCGTCAGCCGCCCCCGCCATTCCGCCGCGGGCCCGCCCCGCCCCCGCGCCCCGCCCGCCCCGCCGCCCCCCCGCCAGGCCAGCAGCACGACGGCCCACGCCAGCTCCCGGGGGGTGACAAGCCGGTCCACCAGCTCCCAGGCGCTGCCGGCCTCGCCGCCCAGAGCGGCGCGGGCCAGGGCCAGGTTGAACCGGATGTCCTCGTCCCGGGGAGCCAGGCGGCGCGCCCGTTCGTACCAGAGGACGGCTCGTCCGCGCTCGCCCAGGCGCCAGCAGGCGTTGCCGAGGTTGTAGCACAGGGCCGGCGTGCGGGTGCCCGCCGCGGCCAGCCGGGCGTACGCGTCCCGCGCCTCCGCGACTCGCCCCGCTTCATAGGCGGCGCCCGCCGAGGCGAACCCGGCGGCGGCGTCCCCGGGCGCCGGGAGCGAGGCGATCAACGCCGAACCCCGGGCGAGGGTCGCGGCCAGGCCGAGCACCGCGGCCAGGGACGTCACAGCGCCCGCTCCAGCTCGCGCAACAGCGCGCGGGCGTCGGCCACGCGCGCCGGCAGGTCGCCCGTTCCGGCGGCCGCGGGCGCGTACCGGATCAGGTCCGCTTCCTCCCAGAGCGCGCGGACGCGCCGGGCGGCTTCGTCGGGTACCCCCGCCGCGGCGAGCCGGGCGAGGGTCTCCAGCAAGGTGAGCCCGGCGGACGCCGCGTCCCACTTGTCGGCGAGGTAGCGGGCGAGCGTATCGTGCAGGGCGACGTGCGTGCCCAGCGCCTCGCCCGCGCGTGCGGCGCGCTCGGCCGCGCG
>CAYHEI010000068.1:0-1780 GCA_964355385.1 uncultured bacterium
TCGTGCCGTAGGGAACGTGCGCCGTGTCGCCGAATTACACCAGATCCTCCGCGGGCAGACGCCGCCGGATGGCGCGAAAGACGGTGAGCCCCCCCACCCCGCTGTCAAAAATGCCAATTGATCGACGGACTGCCCTTTCGCGAACACGGCCGGGAGGCATGGCTAAGCCATGCCTCCCGCGGTGCTCGCTCACGCTCGCCCCGGTCACGGCCGGCGGGGCGGGGCGAGGTACTTCTGGACGCGCTCGCGCAACGCGGGGTCGAGGCCGCGTTCCGCCAGAAGATCCGCGCCGAGCTTCGCGGCGACCTCGCGCCGTTTCAACTTCACCGCCAAATCGAACGCGCGCTCGCGGGAGCGCCCGATCCCGGGGTCCACCGCCAGCGCGTTCAAGTGCCGCTCCAGCGCGCGGTCCGGCTTCCCCGCGTCCTCCAGCAGGAGCGCGTCGTTGTAGTAGACCGTCGCGGGCGGGTACCCGAGCCGGATCGCCTCCTCGTAGTCCGCGATCGCGCCCTCCCGCTTGTTCATCTCGCTCAGCGCGTAGCCCCGGTACGAGTGGGTGTACGGCGCCTTGGGCAGCAACTTCACCAGCGCGTCCGACGCCTCGAACGCCTCCTTGATCTTGCCCGCGTTGAAGGCCCGGTCCGCCTCCCCCGTCAGCCGATGCGCCTTCGCCCGCACCTCGTCCGACGCGAAGTAAGCGGGCGCGCCGGTCTTCCGCTCCCGCGGCGGCAGGGGCTGCTTCGACAGTTCGAACACGAAGACGCCGCGCGTGAGCGTGACCAGGCGGCCGTGCGTGTTCCAGACGTCGAGGAACCGCTGCCGGGCCGGCTCCCCCCAGTCGAAGACGCCGTAGCCGGAATTCTCCTCGGCGCGCGGCTCGTGCACGAGCAGGTGCGTGACCCGGTTGCGCCGGAGCAGGACCAGCAGCTCCTCCGCGCTCCGGGCCCTTCGCGCGAGCGCCCCCAGCCAGGGCGCGTCGTAGATCGAGTTGCAGATGCGCCGCCGCGCGCAGTTGAAGCTCTCGTCGGCGCCCACGAACAGCACGCGGTCGCGCGCCCCGACCACCCGGTTCACCGTCTTGACCGCCTCGTGGTACGACACCCCGATGTTCTTGAGCTCGTTGGGATTCAGGTGCCCCATGGTGTACGGCCACAGGGCGTTGTTCGAGTACCGGTTCTGCACCTGGCCGAACCACGACACGGCGAAGATCCACGCCGCGGCGAGCGCCACGGGCCAGCGGAACCACCTCGTCGCGGTCGCCGGGGCGAAGAGCAGCGCGGCGGCCACGGCCATACCCTGCGGTACCACGGGATGCAGGAACCGGGTCTGCTGCGAGCTGCCCGCCCAGATGGCGAAGTACAGCCCCGCGTACGCGGCCAGGAAGGTGACGCCCGGCGGCGGGCGCCGCACGAGCAGGAGGAAGGGAACGAAGAGCAGCGCGAAGGGATTGAGCGTGAACGTGCCGAAGTGCGCCGTATCGATGGACGCCAGGACCGGCATCGTGAGCCACGCGAGCAGGCTGCCATGACCGCTCCCGTACTTGCTGTTGTCGTGCATCCACGTCACGTAGTGCGGCGCGTCCCAGTTGATCGCCGGGAAGAGGCCCTGGAGCATGGGGAAGAAGGGATCGCCGGTGAAGAGCCAGTTCTTCCCGAGCCACGGCAGCGTGAACGCGGATCCGAACGCGACCAGCAGTAATGCACCCCCCACCGCGGGGGGGCCGGGCCGCCGGCGCGCCCCCGCCCCCCGGGCGGGCCCCCCGCCACCCGGCGGGCGCCGG
>CAYHEI010000068.1:1790-5865 GCA_964355385.1 uncultured bacterium
CGGGTAGCCCACCGCCCCCCGCAGAAAGCCCCCCCCCCCCGGGCCCCGCGGGGGGCGCGGGCCGCGCGAGGACCCTGGCTGTGCCAGGGCCCTCGGCCTTGGCCACGTTGCTGCGAGCCACCCGGCGAGCAGTATCACGGAACAAAAGAGGCCGATGTATTTCGTCCCTTGCGCGTATCCCAAGAAACATCCGGCGGCACAGAGCCACGCGCCACGCGCCCCTCCGCGTCCCGATGGCCACCAGCCGGCGGCGCGAATCACCGCGGCGGTCGCCAGCGTCTCGAACCAGGTGATCCCGAGCTCCACCATCGTGACGTGCTGGAGGAACCGCATCGTCGGCTGCGAGAGGTACGCGGCGGCGGCGAACGCGCCCGCGCGCGGGCCGAAGAACGCGGCGGCGAGCGCGCCCGCGGCCGCCGCGGAGAGGACGCCGTTGAACCAGTGGAGCAGCTTGCACGGCACGTCGCCGCCCGCGGCGAGCAGGATCAGGTACTGCATCTCGTGGAGGAAGGGGAAGTTCGAGAAGAACGTGTGCGGCAGCAGGCAGACCTTGTGCTCGATGAGCCACTGCTCGGGCACCGCCAGGTGGTAGACGAGGGAGTCGTAGAACCACTCGGGCTCCATCGCGGGCACGTAGTTGGTGACGACGATGAACGCGACGTAGGCCATGAGGCCCCACCCGAGCACGCCGAACTTCGCCGCCGCCACGCGGGTCTCCTCCACCGCCGCGCGCCAGCCGTCGCGCGCCCCGCGGGACCGCCAGAGCTCCCATGCGGCCCAGGCGCAGGCCCCGGTCAGGCCCAAGCGCAGGAAGGCCGTGTCGAGCAGGCCCGCGAGTCCGAGGCTCAGCGCCAGCGTGCCGAGCAGGCCGTTGCCCAGGCCGGTCGCCAGCAGCCCGTTCCAGATTCCGCCGGGCGGCCGGCGGAACAGCCACGCCAGCATGCGCCGGCCCAGCGCCCAGCTCGCGAGTTCGAACCCGATCACCAGCTGCGTGGACCAGAGGTTGCCGCCCCACGTGGAAAGGCAGACTCCCCACTCCGGCGTCAGGTACTTGAGATCCCGCTTCCAGTACGCGCCGAACAGCTCGGGAATGATCGGGAAGCGGTTCCACCACGCGACGAACAGCGGGATCGCCGCCGCCGCGAACAGGAGCCCCGCGGCCCACGGGGGGAGACGGAGCCGGTGCGGAACGACGCGATCGACCGGCGGGGGCGTCTGCTTCCCTTTCCCGTACACGGCAGGCTGCTTTGGAACCTTCATCGCGCCTCCCAGCATACCCGAGGAGGATATGGAGGGTCGGATCACGCTTTCAGCTTGCCGTGGCCGGGTCTTGCGGAAAGACGCCCGGTTCGGCACGGCCGCCGTACCCGGGGCCCATCACCAGCAGGGCCGCGGAGGCCCGCCTCACAGACCCCGATACGCCTCCGCACGATGGCGCACGCGTGTCAGCAGAACGGCGTGGGCATGGTCGTTGATCTCGTACACCACCCGAAATGCTCCGACACGAACGCGCCAGAAGAGACCGCCGGTGAGCTTCTTCGTCCCGGCGGCGCGGCGATTTCCTTTTCCACCGAGGGTGGGATGTCCACCCGGTAGGTCACGCCGATCGAGTCTTCGAGATCTCACTCCAGAACTTCCGATAGTCGCGGCGGGGCTCTTTCCGGCGTCGAAGCGATACCATGACGTCGGCCAGATCCTCCAAAACTCCGCGCCGAGAACGGCTCAGTTCCGCGACGAAACCGCGCATCGCCTCGGGCTTCAAGCGAGCCACGCTGCGAGCCAATGATCGTCCGGCCAACTCGACCTGTGTCATGGGTTCAGGTTACCGGGACCCGCCCGGCGCAGTCAACCGAAGTGACCCGGCCCCGCCCGACCCGGGGCCGCCGACCTGTCGGACGAACCCCCAGCCGAGCTGTCGTCACCTCGTATCCGCCAGCGGTTGCTATGAGCGGATCGGATGCGTCGCTTTCAACCCCTCTCAGTCATCTCTCCGCTCTCCATTGTCCGTATTCATTCGGACTTTCCTACGGCCCCGGTAAGAGCTAAGATGGGTTCGTGCAGCACACGATCAAGGCCACGATTCGTCCGGGCGAACAGTCCGGGTACGTCGCCGAGTGCTGGGAGGTCGCCGTCGTCACTCAGGGCGCCAGCCTGGATGAAACCGTTCGCAATCTCCGCGAAGCCGTGGCACTGCACCTGGAGGGGGAGGACCCGGCCGCATTCGGCCTCGCCGCGAACCCATCGCTCCTCATCACCATGGAGGCCGAACCCGCGCTCCATGCCTAGGCTGCGGCGCCTCTCTGGCGCCGAGGTAGAGGAGATATTCCGGCGATTCGGTTTTGCGCGGCACTCCCGGGAAGGAAGTCACGTGAAACTTCGCCGACTCTCCCCTGAAGGCCACAAGCAGACCCTGACGATCGTGCTGCACGACGAGCTGGATTCCGGCACCCTTCGCGCGATCGTCAGGCAGGCTTCTCGATATGTACCCGAGACGGAGTTGCGTCCGGCTTTCTGGACCGAATGACAGATAGTGTCACCTGACCGCTGGACTCCGAAATGTACTTGGTCCCCATTGACATTCACCACCTTGACCGGATCAGGCGGCATAGAGGACCCGGCCTTCCCGCAGAACCGTCCCCGGAAGCGAAGCCTTCAGGTGGGTCCTCGCCTCGAAGTACGACCGTCGGCACACCAACACGTCCGCCGCCGTTCCGGTCCCCCACAGAACTTCGTAGGCCAGTTTGCTTTGGCGCCGTTCCCGTCTAGGGTGACCCCAGAACATGAGTCCAGGTAGAGTGACAGTTGCCGGCCCGGAACGGGCAAGGAGGCGACATGAAGAAGCGACAGCCGGTGGAGGAGATGGTACGGGTGGTGCGGGAGGCGGAGGCCCTGCTGGCGCAGGGCAAGCCGATCGACGAGGTCTGCCGGCAGCTGGGGATGACCGATTCCACCCTGGTGCGCTGGCGGCACAAGTACGGGGGCCTGTCCACGCCGGACGCCAAGCGGCTCAAGGTGCTCGAGAAGGAGAACACGGAGCTCAAGCACATTGTGGCCGAGCTGGAGCTGGACAAGCGGATCCTCAAGACCACGGTGACCCTGTTGGGAAAAGCCTGAGCCCGGCGGGACGCCGGGCCATCCTCGCGGGGGTGCGGGACCTCATCCGGGACGCCTCGGAGCGGCGGATCTGCGCCGTCGTGACGTGGTGCCGGTCGAGCCTGCGCCGCACGCCCGCGGACCGGCCGCGGGACGAACAGCTCAAGGCGCTGTTGCCGGCCCTGGCGCGGCAGATGCCGCGGTTCGGGTTCCGGCGCATCACGGACGAGGTGCGGGACGTCCTGGGGTCGATCGGGAAGAACACGGTGCAGCGGCTCTGGCAGCTGCTCCATCTCCAGGTGAAGCCCCATCAGCGCAAACGGGCTGGGCGTAAGCCGCGGGCCGTCCTGCTCGGCCTGCGCGCCCTCCATCTCAACCACGTCTGGTGCCTGGACTTCATGAAGGACTGGACGCTGGGGGGACGGTCGTTCCGGATGCTCTCGGTGGTGGACGAGTACACGCGGGAATGCCTGGCGCTCGTGGCCGCGTGGTCGTTCACGGCAGCGGACGTGGTCGCCCTGCTCGAGTGGCTCGGGCACCAACACGGGAGCCCGGTCCATCTGCGGAGCGACAACGGGCCGGAGTTCATCGCGCACGAGGTCGCGCGGTGGGCCGACGCCTTGGGCGTCCGGCTCGTGCGCTCGGAGCCGGCGAGTCCGTGGCAGAATCCGTTCAGCGAGAGTTTTCACAGCCGGGCGCGGGACGAGTTCACGGAAGGGATCGTGTTCGGCAGCCTCGCGGAGGCGGAGGTGTTGTGCGAGGCGTTCCGGAAGTGGTACAACACCGCGAGACGGCATTCGTCGCTCGGGCGTCAGACGCCCGCGGCGTTCGCGGCCAAGGTCAGAACATCGGGACCGGTCTTCGGGCAGCCGGGACTGGTCGGAGCAGCAGCGTGACTGTCAGATCACCTGGACTCGGAAAGTGGGGTCAGACCCGATTCTCCTTGCAAGAGCAGGCAAGCATCGTTCAGGCTGACATCGCG
>CAYHEI010000068.1:5875-10572 GCA_964355385.1 uncultured bacterium
CTTGGCGATGATCGTCTGCCAGAGTTCCAACCGGGCGCGATCGCGCTTGACTTCGCGAAACGCGCGCTTGAATTATTGAATGACTCCACGCGCGGGGATTCCGCGAAGATGCGGGTCGATGGGCCCGAGATTCGAATGGTTGCCCATGACGATCTCCTTGCAAGAGCAGGCAAGCATCGTTCCGGCTGACATCGCGATCTGCGGAACGATCGCACGAATGTCGGTCCCGAACATCCTGTGGAGGTAGTCGACAAGGGACTGCGTCGCAGCGATGTTCCCGCCAGGGGTGTGGATGAGGAGATCGAGGCCTTTCGCTCGTTCGAGGCCGTGAATCGCACCCATGAACCCGTGCTTGTCTTCGTCGGTGATCTCGGAGTCGATCTCGGGTTTCGCGAGAAAGCCGGAGTAGTAGGCGATCGTGTTGCGACCGGTGTGTGCGGAAAGCTGGGCCAGGTACTTCCGCCTGACCGTATCACACGATGCTTTGTCGCCTCCGGCAGCCAGCGATTGAATCTCGTGGAGGATCTCCGTAACGCTTCCCACGAGCAGGCCCGCTTAGTCGATGAGACTTTTGTCGCTGGTGATCGAGTTCGCCGGAGCGTAGAGAGACGGCTGTTCAAGAGAGGTCGTGTCGTCCTGGCGGACGTGCCTCTGCTCATCCGCCTTTCGCACGATCTGACGATAGAGGTCGCGCAAGGCCAGTTCGTGCTCCTGATCCCCTGGCTTGAAAGAATCAATCGGGTCTCTCATGAGCCAATCGTAGCACGCTCGGACAGATCAGCAGAGCCCCCCGGAAGCATCAGCATCACTCCCACTCGATCGTCCCGGGCGGCTTGGAGGAGACGTCGTACACCACCCTGTTCACCCCACGGACCTCGTTGATAAGGCGGCTGGAGATCTTGGCCAGGAGATCGGGAGGGAGGCGGGCCCAGTCGGCGGTCATGCCGTCCTGGCTGGTGACGGCGCGGACGGCCAAGCCGGGACCCGGGAAGGGCTGGCGCCAGAGCAGGTCGTGCGGGATGCCCAGCGTCCAGTCCTCGTCATTGAGCCCCGCCTCTCCATGCCCGTGCTACCGCGGCGAGGCTGGGACCCGGGAGCCCGTAATCTTCCAAGATCCTGTTTTCACCTGCTCGTCGAGGCAGTCGTGGCAGACGTTGATCTGCTTTCTCCCGGGCAGCGTCCAGACCGCCGTGATCGCCTTGGGCTCACTCCTCGCCGTGCAACGCGCACTCCGGCCATCGCATGTCCCTATCATCACGACACCGCTCGTTTCAACGTCCATCGTTACCTCCTGTCAGAGCGTATGACTTCAAGATACCTGATCAGCCTGTCCCGCGCATCCTCAACCAAATCCACCCGGTCGACATCCGCCAACTCAGGAATAAATGAGGCGTGCAAACTGGTCTCCGCTTCATCAACCAGAAGATCGGGCTCGTTGGTGGGGCGACTGAACCCGAGGTGAAATCGCTGGGCATGAGCCAACTCGTGCGCGAGGCAAGTCAGCAGCGAGAGGCGCGAATTCGCGTCGACTCCATTTCCTGGATAGACGTCTGCACCCAGGAGCACGAGGTTCAGCTCCTCGTTGAATCGCGTCTAGGAACCGTTGCGCGACGCCTCTGTCGTGTCGAGCTGAATGTCGTGGTTGCCGGTCAACAGTTCCCACGCTTGACGGCACCGCACGATTTGTTCCGGGCTCAGAGCATGCAGATTTCGAGCACCCCTCAGCATGAAAAGTCCTTGAAGTCATTGGCACTTTTGAACGCGCTCACTCCCACTCAATCGTCCCCGGGGGCTTGGAGGAGACGTCGTACACCACCCTGTTCACCCCACGGACCTCGTTGATAAGGCGGCTGGAGATCTTGGCCAGGAGATCGGGAGGGAGGCGGGCCCAGTCGGCGGTCATGCCGTCCTGGCTGGTGACGGCGCGGACGGCGACGGCGTTGGCGTAGGTGCGCTCGTCGCCCATGACGCCGACGGTGCGGACGGGAAGGAGGACGACGAACGCCTGCCAGACTTTCTCGTACTGGCCGCTCTTGCGCAGCTCATCAATGAAGATGGCGTCGGCCTGGCGCAGGATCTTCAGCCGATCCTCGGTCACCTCGCCCAGGCAGCGGACGGCCAGGCCGGGACCGGGGAAGGGGTGGCGCCAGAGCAGGTCGTGCGGGATGCCCAGCGTCGCGCCCAGCGCCCGCACCTCGTCCTTGAACAGCTCGCGCAGCGGCTCCACGAGCTTGAACTTCATATCCTTGGGCAGCCCGCCGACGTTGTGGTGCGTCTTGATGGTGGCGGAGGGGCCGCGGGTGGAGGTGGACTCGATGACGTCGGGGTAGAGGGTGCCCTGGGCCAGGAAGGGGACGTTGCCAAGATGGCGGACGCCGTCCTCGAAGGTGCGGATGAACTCGCGGCCGATGCGGCGGCGCTTCTCCTCGGGATCGGTGACGCCCTTGAGCTTGTTGAGGAAGCGGGCGCGGGCGTCCACGAGCTTCACGTTGGCCTTGAGGCGCTTCTTTAAGTAGTCGATGACCTCCTCGCCCTCGTTCATGCGCAGGAGGCCGTTGTCCACGAAGAGCCCCACGAGGCGCTTCCCCACCGCCTTGCCCACGAGCGCGGCGGTGACGGAGGAGTCCACGCCGCCCGAGATCGCCACCAGAACGCGCTCCTTGCCCGTCTGCTGCCGGATGCGCTCGACCGCGCCCTTGGCGTAGGCGGCCATGGTCCACGCGGGCTTGCAGCCGCACACCTTGAAGACGAAGTTGCGGAGGATCTCGGTCCCGCGCTCGGTGTGGACCACCTCGGGATGGAACTGGACTCCGTAAATCCGTTTCGCGACGTCCGCCATCGCCGCGTGCGGGCAGTTGTCGGTGGCCCCGACCGTCTTGCAGCCGGGCGGGGTCGCGTTCACGGAGTCGCCGTGGCTCATCCAGACCCGCGTGCGCGGCGGCAGGCCGTCCAGCAGCGGGCTCGCCGCGGTACGGCGGAGGATCGCGGGACCATACTCGCGCTTCGCCGAGCGCAGCACCCGGCCGCCGAGCTCGTGCGCCAGGAGCTGCATGCCGTAGCAGATGCCGAGGACCGGATACGGCGACAGCTTCAGGAACGGCGGGAGCTGCGGCGCGCCGCGCTCGTACACGCTCGCCGGCCCCCCCGACAGGATCACCCCCCGGGGCGCGAGGCGCTCGAGCTGGGCCGCCGTCACCGCGGGCGGGAAGATCTCGCTGTACACGCTCGCCTCCCGCACGCGCCGCGCGATGAGCTGCGTGACCTGGCTGCCGAAGTCGATGATGGCGATGCCGCCGGCCCGCACCTGGTCAGCCACGCGAGTCCGCTCCGCTCACTTTCCCATCCCCACGCGCTGGGCGCGCTGGAAGAGCTTGCCCTCGTGCTGGATCGAAGGCGCGATCACGATCTCGGCGCGGTGCATCTCGCGGATCGTCTTCGCCCCGCACACCCCCATGGAGTTGCGCAGCGCGCCGACCAGGTTCTCCGAGCCGTCGTCGATGCGCGCGGGTCCGAAGAGGATCTCCTCGAGCGGGCCGGACACGCCGACGTGGATGCGCGTGCCGCGCGGAAGGTTGCGGTTGGAGGTCGCCATGCCCCAGTGGTAGCCGCGTCCGGGCGCTTCCTGCGCCCGGGCGAAGATCGAGCCGATCATGACGGCGTCGGAGCCGCACGCGAACGCCTTGCACACGTCGCCGCCCACGCGCATGCCGCCGTCGGTGATCACCGGGACGTAGCGTCCGGTCTGCTTGTAGTAGGCGTCGCGCGCGGCGGCCGCGTCGCAGGTCGCCGTGACTTGCGGCACCCCGACCCCGATCACGCCCCGGGTGGTGCACGCCGCGCCGGGCCCCACGCCCACGAGCAGCGCGTCCACCCCGGTCTCGAAGAGCTCGAGGCACGCCTCGTAGGTGACGACGTTGCCGGTCACCAGCGGCACGCCCTTCAACTGCTTCTTCAGCGCGGCCAGGTCGAGCGGCGCGTGCTTGCTCGTGACGAAGGTCTTCGTGACCACGGTGGCCTGCACGACGAAGACGTCCACCCCCGCCTCGGCGGCGAGCGCGGCGAAGCGCTGCGCGCGCTGCGGGATAGCCGAGACGGCGGCCGGGACGCCCGCGGCCTTGATGGCCGCGATGCGCGCGCCGACGAGCTTCTCCTTGATCGGCTCCTGGTAGACCTCCTGCACGAGCTTCGTGGCCGCCTCGGGGGAGGCCTTCACGATCCGGTCCAGCACCTCGTCGGCGTTCTCGTACCGCGTTTGCACGCCCTCGAGGTTCAGGACCGCGAGCCCGCCGGCCTTCCCCATCGCGATCGCGAACGAGACGTCCACGACGCCGTCCATCGCGGAGGCGATGATGGGGACGGGCCGCTTCACGCCGCCGAGCTCCCAGGACACGTCCACGTCGTCCGGATCGACCGTGACCGCGCCGGGGACCAGCGCGATCTCGTCGAAGCCGTACGCGCGGCGGGCCTTGCGTTCGATGCCGATGTATTCAGCCATGTCGGGCTCCTTTTATTGGATGGTTTCAAATACTTCAAGATCAAGATACGGATGGACGCGCATGGCGGGGATCAACCCGGCGGCCAGGCGAAACGCCGGCCGCCCAGCAGGTGAAGATGAAGATGGCCGACGCTTTGCCGCGCGTCGGCGCCGTTGTTGACGACCACCCGGAACCCCGAGTCCGCGATGCCGCGCTCCCGGG
>CAYHEI010000069.1:0-10561 GCA_964355385.1 uncultured bacterium
GATCTAGCCCTCGTGGGGCGAGGTGTTCAGCGACACCATCAACACCGGCATCTACGTCCTGGAACCCGAGGCGCTCGAGTTCGTACCCGAGGGGAAGGAGTTCGACTTCTCGAAACATCTCTTCCCGCTGCTGATGGAGAAACAGGTCCCGTTGTACGGCTGCGTCGCCACGGGGTACTGGCGCGACATCGGAAACCTGACCGAGTACCGGCAGGCGCAGGTCGATATCCTGAAGGGCGAAGTCGACGTGGAGATCGAGGGCGAAAAGATGGGGCGCATCGGCAAGGACATCTGGGTGGGCGAGGGCGCGCGCGTCGACCCCGGGGCGAAGTTGCGCCAAGCGGTCGTCGTCGGCAAGGGCTGCGAGGTCCGGCGTGGCGCGCAGGTGTCCAACTCGATTCTCGGCGACGGCTGCGTGATCGGGGAGGGCGCCGTCATCGCGGATTCGGTGCTCTGGGATCACGTTCAGGTCGGCGCCGAGGCGGAGCTCAAGGAGGACGTGGTCGCGTCCCACACCGTGATCGGGCGGAAGGCCTTCCTCGCGGAGGGCGCCGTGGTGTCGGATCACTGCCGCATCGGGGACGAGGCGATGGTCAAGGCCGACGTCAAGCTGTGGCCGTACAAGGTGGTCGAGGACGGCGCGACGCTCTCGACGAGCCTCGTGTGGGGCGAGAAGTGGTCGCGCACCCTCTTCGGCGCGTACGGCGTCACGGGGCTGACCAACATCGAAGTGACGCCCGAATTCGCCGCCCGGCTGGGCGCGTCGTTCGGCGCCACGCTGCCCGAGGGGGCCGCGATCGTCGTGAGCCGTGACGCGCACAAGAGCTCGCGCCTCATCGGACGCGCGCTGATGGCGGGACTCCTGTCCACGGGCGTCAACGTGAACGATCTCCAGACGGTCCCGATCCCGGTGGGGCGTTTCGCGATCCGCTCGACGGGCGGCGCGGGGGGGTGGTACGTGCGGCGCTCTCCGTTCGATCCCCGCATCACGGACATCAAGTTCTTCGACGCGGCGGGAATGGATCTCTCGGGCGCGAAGGAGAAGGGGCTCGAGACGCTGTTCTTCCGGGAGGACTTCCGGCGCGCCGACGCCGACGCGACGGGGGAAATCACCTTCCCGCAGCGCATCATCGAGTACTACAAGGAGGGCCTGCTGGCCACGGTGGACGCGGCGGCGCTGCACAAATCGAAGCTCAAGGTGGTGGTGGACTACGCCTTCGGAAGCGCAGCGACGATCTTCCCGTCGGTCCTGGGCGAGCTGGGCTGCGACGTGGTGGCGCTCAACGCGTACCTGGACGAGAGCAAGCTGACGCGGAGCGCGCAGGAGTTCGAGGCGGCGCTGGCGCAACTCTCCACGATCGTCGCCACGCTGAAGGCCGATTTCGGCGTGCTCATGGACGCGGGCGGAGAGAAGATCTTTCTCGTGGACGAGACGGGCGCTATTCTGTCGGGGGACGAGGCGCTGTCGGCGGTGGTGCTCCTGGGCCTCAAGTCCGGGGGGATCAAGTCCCTGGCCGTTCCGGTCTCGGCGTCGCAGGCGATCGAGGAGATGGCGAGGCCCTACGGGGGCACGGTGGTTCGCACCCGCACCACCTACCGTTCCATGATGGAGATGGCCGCGAGCGGCCGGGTGGATCTCGTCGGCGAGGGCAAGGGCGGGTTCATCTTCCCCAAGTTCCACCCCGCGCTCGACGCCATGTGCGCGGTGGTCAAGATTCTGGAATTCCTGGCCCGCACGGGGGAACCGTTCTCGAAGGTCCGCGCCGCGGCCCCCGCCTACCGCATGGTGCGGGAGCACGTCCCGTGCAACTGGGAGTTGAAGGGCGTGATCATGCGCCAGCTGATCGAGGCCACGAAGGAGCAGCAAGTGGAGCTGCTGGACGGGATCAAGATCGTGCACAACGGGTCCTGGGTGATCGTGGTGCCCGACGGCGACCGCCCGCTCTTCCACGTCAACGCGGAGGCGGCCACCGAACCCGCCGCGCGCCAGCTGACACAGCGTTACGTGGACCTGATCCGTTCCTGGCAGGACGCGTAGGGCAAGTGCGCAATCATTACGAGTCCCTCCAGGTCGCGCCCAACGCGTCGGCGGAACAGGTCAAGGACGCGTTCCGGATGCTGCTCTTCCAGTACCACCCCGACCACAACAAGGAGCGCGAGGAGTGGGCGGTGCAGCAGACGATGGGCATCGTCGAGTCCTACCACGTCCTGAGCGATCCGCTGCGCCGCGCGACGTACGACGTGCTGCGCGGCGTCAAGGTCCGCGATCTGCCGGAAAAGAAGGGCGGGCTCGTCGGCCTGTTCGCCAAGACCAGGGACAACTCGAAGGAGGCGGAGGCGCTCATGAAGCGGGGGGTGGAGGCCTGGCGGACGGACGAGTTCGAGCAGGCCGCAAACGCCTTCCGGAAAGCGTTTGACCAGGACGCCGCGCTGCCGCAGGTCCGGTACAACCTGGCGGTCACCTTTCTCGCCCTGGACCGGACGAACGATGCGCTGCAATGGCTGTCCGACCACGCCGCGAAGCACAAGGACGACCAGGAAGCGCGGACGCTGTACGGGAAGATCGCGGGCTTGATCCAAAGGAGAAAGGCGGGTGCGCACCCGTAAGGCCGTCCGCCTGTCGGTGATAGGATGGAAGCGGGGCGGGAAGCGAGGTGAGAGTGATTCGGACGGTCCTTTCGGTGATGTCGCTGCTGGCCTTGCCGTGGTGGGTTCCCTCGCCGGCCCGCGCCGACGGCATCGTGGACCTCTACGAGGATTCCGCGGCGCCCTTCGACAGCACGACGCACCCCGTCTTCTTCCCCAATTGGGCCGCCGCGCCGGTCGCCACGTATCTGATCGAGGAATGCGACGACGCCGACGCCCTCTGCGCGCCGTGCGCCGGCAGCTCGTTCACCGGCCTCACGATCGTGAACCTCGGGACCGCGACCGGAGGCCCCGGCGCCGATCTCACGGGGGTCTACTGGAAATACGTCTGCGGCGGCGGCTCGATCGGCACGTTCGCGATGACGTACGCCGGAGTCTGGACGGTCGGCGGCTCGCCGCACCCGGCCTGGACGTGGGCGGGGGCGGCCGCGATCCCGAACGATCCCTGCGCGAACTGTTTCTGCTGGGGCAGCCTCCAGCTGTACGCCGATATCGGCCCCTGCCCGGTGGATGGCGCCGACGTCGCACTGGCGCCGGGCTTCAACGCGGTCGGGCCGCGCGGCGGCATGACGGACAACTGCGGGACGCACAACGGCCCCAGCGCGCTTATGCGTCCCGCCCCCCGCCCCATCCGGTACGTCTACAAGGTGTCGGACCCCACGATCGCCGCCCCGGGCGACACGGTCACCTACACGATCTACTACGGCCGCCCCGGCGGCGCGGCGCCGGCGAACGTGTACATCATGGATACCCTGCCCGCGTACACCCACTACCTTTCAGGCAGCGCGGTCCCGGCGCCGCTCGCGGGGTGGGACCCCGACCCGGGACCCCCGGCGCGCCTCCTGTGGACCGCGCCCGGCTTGCCGCCGGCGGGCGGCGCGACGGCCGCGATCAGCTTTCAGGCCACCGTGGACTGGGGCAACGGGGATTCCTTCGAGCCCGGTTCTGGCGACATCGCCGCGCCGGAGGGGGCGGATCTCGAGAACGAAGCCCATTTCTCGTGGGACCCCAACGGCTGCTCCGCGGGCCGGCTCTCCAACCAGGTCGGGACCACCGTCCGCCGCTACCTTTTCTGGCAGATCGGGGACAACGACGTCCTGTTCGGCTCCGGGTTCGGCGTCCCGCCCGACGAGATGACGTACTCCATCTTCATCAAGAACACCTCCACCACGAAGACCTGGTGGAACGTCTCCCTGTGGGAGACGGTTCCCACCCAGCTCGACGTCTGGGCGCCGGGATTCGGGTTCGACGATCCGTGCGCCGGCTGGACGATGACGCCCACCGGGTGTGCTGCCGCCTCCCCGGGGCGGATCGGTTCCGCCGGCAACACGGTCCTCACCTGGGACATGGACATGCCCCCGGCGATGACCATCGAGATCCGGTGGAAGGCGCGCGTGAGTCCCTCGACGGGCGCCGGCGTGACGGCGCTCGGGATCGCTTCGCTCATGGAGCTCGGCCGGAAAGGCGTGCTCGACGGCACGGGGCACCAGGGGGTGCCGAAGAACTTCGTGCACCCGGCCGCCATCATCCTGCGGACGACGTATCTGAGCTACGTAGGGATCAGCACGAACAACAGCCTGGGCAACGAGGGGCTCTTCGTGAACTTCTATCCGCTGAACAAGGCCACCAACTTCGAGCTGCGCGGCATCGTCTACGTCGACACGGCATTCGGCTCATACGCCAAGTCCGGCTCTCCGCTCTACGGCGGCGGGGTGAGCGAATCCATCGGCTGCTTGATCGGCGACTGCCTCAACGGATTCCCGGGCAGCGGGGGATGCCTGCTGGGAAGCGGGGCCATCGCGGGCGGCGGGTTCCCTGGTTGCCGGACGGAGCGCATTCCGGCGATGTACACGGCGTACTCGGCGAACCTGACGGCCGGCGGCTACGGGAACTGCGCGCTGAGCACGTGCGGCACGGACCCCGCGCAGCCCTTCCACATCCTGTACAAGGTCGTCTCCAACTCTCCGGTCCTGTGGCAGGTGCTCTCCGGCTCCTGCAACTCCGACCAGGACCAGTTCACCTACGACCCGACCTCGTCGCTCTCGTACTCCGGCTTCATCGTGTACGGCTTCCTCCGGCACGGTTCGAACACCACGACGTTCGACATGATCAACCTGGTCAACACCTCGGTCGGGCCGTCCGGGCTGGACACGACGCTGGCGACGACGATGCACGTCTTCGCGTGGGACTACGGGACGAACTCCTGGAACTACCTCACCAGCTACGAGGCGGGCCCGGAGGCGGAGGTGGAGCCGTACATGTTGAAGGACAACGCGTGCAACCGCCACTATCGCGTCGTCTCGTCGCAAACGCAGCTCGTCTCGCACCACGGCTGGTGCGCCCTGTACGGTCCCGACGCCAACAACTTGAGCCACCTCTCGCCCACGCGCACGACGGGGATGCTGATTTCCGGGACCGCCGGCGAGGCGTTCTACCTCTTTCCCGGCCCCTGGGACGGCGCGTTCGGCGGCGCGCGCGCCACGGTGACGGTCGCGGGGATTGCGGGGTCCGCCACCTACCGGATCGAACGCTACCAGCCGCGCAATCCGGTGGCCATCCCCTCCTCGGGCAACTGCGGCGGCGTCCCGGCCTGGCTCTCGGATACCTACGGGAAGTGGCTGTTCGTCGCGCGGGACACCGTGCCGGCCGGCTTCTACCTCGGGAACACCACTCCGCCGAATCCGAAGGCCTACGGTCCCAACGACGACCCGCCGGCGCTGGACGCCCCGGGCAACTCGGCGGGCCTGTGGCGGATCATCTTGGAGAACGGCGGCCCGATCCAGGTCGGCTCCGGCGGGGCCATGTTCGCGGTCTGGTCGGGTGGCTCGTTGATCCACCCCTACGTCCCGCTGGGGGACAAGACGGGGACGCAGTTCTGGCTCGGCGAGCCGTTCGAGCCCGAGGGCACGGGCTGCACCAGCGGGCCGTCCATCGACACGATCGACGTGTTCTGCCCCAAGGCGGGCATGACCGCGAAACTGGAGACCTCGACCGGGGCGGTCGGGACGTACACGACCAACGCGTCGGACCAGTGCGTCGCCTTCATGGGCCTCACGTCGGTTCCGGCCGGGCAGAAGCGCAACATCCGGATCACCGTGACGGGCGGCGACGCGATGGTGAACTACAACCACTGCATCAAGAATCACAAGATCTTCACGGCCCCGTTCATGGCGAAGGGCGAGCACTACAACATCATCGCGCCCCCGTTCGTATATATCGGCCAGAGTTTCTGGATCACGATCGTGGTGGTGCAGGCGGGAGGCGCCGGCAGCACCGACGTGGACTACGTCGGCATCACCTCGTTCACCTCCACGGACCGCGGCGCCCAGATCGAAGGGAAGGCGATGGACTCGTACAACTACGCCTGGACCGGCTCGGGCGCGGGGAAGGACAACGGCGTCAACGTGTTCGTCATGGTGATCATGACGACGCTGGGGATGCAGACCCTCGTGGCGTCGGACACGATGGACGGCTCCATCACCGGCATCACGACGATCCAGGTGGTCGGGGCGGACGTCAAACTCACCAAGGAGCCTCCGCTCCAGGTTGCGGCGTCCGGCGACACCGTCCAGTTCCGGATCTGCTGGAGCAATTACTCGACGGCGACGGCTTCCACCTTCACGATCACCGACGAGGTGCCGGACGGGACGGTGTACGCGCCGGATGTGCTCTCCAATCATTTCTGCGGGGCGACGAAGGGCTTCGGCGCCGCGACGGTCGCCTACTCGACGAACGGCGGAGGCGCCTACGCCACCATGCCCGCCGGCGGACCCGCCACGACGGCCGTGACGAACCTGCGCTGGACGATTCCGACGACCGGCGTTGCGACCACCGGCTGCGTCTGTTTCAAGGTGTCGGTGAATTGACCCGGCGGTTGTTCGCGCGTCCCGCGGTGCGCGATGCGCGCGGGGAACCCGGCTATGCCGGGTTCCCCGGCCGTGCATGCATGATGAGCCACGCAATAAAGTAGACGGCCATCGTCACCAGGCCGACCGGCACCCCGAAGCGCGCCCACTCCCGGCTCTTGATGTTCAGGTGGCCGGCCGCGACGATGTTGGGGATGTTGCCCGGGATCAGCATGCCCCCGCTGATGAGCAGCCCCAGGAGGATGGCCATGAGCTGGTCCCGCGAGAGCGCCGGTCCCACCTCGGCGGCGGCGAGCGTGGCGTTGTCGAGGATGGCCGAGATCATGTTGACCCAGAAGAGGAGCGCGGCGGGGAGCCTCGCGAAATAGCGGTCCACCAGCGGCGAGAGGCCGGTCCCCAGCAGGACCAGCGCGGCCACGAACAGGTAGACCTTCCCGGCCCGGACGAAGACTTCGCGCAACGGTTCGCGCCGGTTCGTATCCTTCAAGTCCCCGTAGTCCCGGCCGGGATGGATCACGGCCGCGAGGACGCCCAGCGCCAGGACGCCCGGGAGGATCCACCAGCCCAGGAGGCGGAAGAGCAGCCAAAAGTCGCCGTGCAGGCGGGCGGTGGCGATGGTCGAGAGCGGCTCCCCCACCGGGGTGAGGACCGCGCCCAGGCCAATCGCGAAGCACGCCAGGATGGTGATGTCGATCTCCTGCCGGCGATGGAGTCGGAGCAGGTGGATGATCTCGACCAGCAGCAGGGCGGCGATGATCGCGGTGATCACGCTCGACAGCAGCCCCAATCCGACGACGGTGAGGAAGAGGACCGCGGGCAACGGCAAGCGCGCGCGCACGCCGCGGAAGCCGCGGTCGAACCACCCCCGGCCGTAGTGGAAGGCCAGCCCGGCGCCCAGCACGGCCAGCGTGATGTGGATGGGCTCCCGGAGCGACTCCGACCCGAGATGGACGGTCCAGAGGGCGGATACCGTGACGGCTGCCGCGCCCATGACGAGCAGGAAGGTTTCGAGGTTGCGCTCCACGGCGCGCACAAGGAAGGGCAGCACCAGGACGGCCGCGACGATCCCCCACAACGCGGCATCCTGCATCGGCATCGAGGGATTATAATCCAATCCTCGTGACCGCCGCGCAAGGCTCCTTCGCCGCCGTCCGCTCCGCGTCGCTGCGCGGCATCGACGGCTCCCCCGTCACGGTCGAGGTGGACCTCGCGTCCGGCCTGCCGGGGATGGCGATGGTGGGTCTGCCCGACGCGGCCGTCAAGGAGAGCCGCGAACGGGTCCGCGCGGCGATCAAGAACGCCGATCTCGAATTTCCCGTCCGGCGGATCACGGTCAACCTCGCTCCGGCCGACATCCGCAAGGAAGGCCCCCGGTTCGACCTACCCATCGCGCTGGGGGTGCTCGCCGCGGCGGGCCAGATTCCGGCTGCGGCGCTCGAAGGAGTGGGCGTGATGGGCGAACTCTCGTTGAGCGGCGAGGTCAAGCCGGTGCCGGGTGCGCTGCCCGCGGCGCTCGCCATGAAGGCGGCGGGGCTGCGGCGGATTCTGCTTCCGGCGGGCAACGCGGCCGAGGCGGCGGTGGCGGGGATCGAGGTGCTGCCGGCGCGCACGCTCCTGCAAGTCGTGGAGCATCTCATCGGACACGAGCCGATTCCTCCGTTCAAGGCGGCGCGGCGGCAGAGCCGGACGCGCCCACCGGAGGCCGATTTCGCCGAGGTGCGCGGGCAGGAGCACGCCAAGCGCGCGATCGAGATCGCGGCCGCGGGCGGGCCCAACGTGCTGTTGATCGGCCCGCCCGGCCCCGGCAAGACGATGCTCGCCCGTCGGCTCCCGGGCATTCTCCCGCCGTTGAGCCGGGAGGAGGCGCTGGAGGTGACGAAGATCCACAGCGTCGCCGGCCTGGTCCCCGCGGGCGCGGGGCTGCTGACCGCCCGGCCCTTTCGCGCGCCGCATCACACGATCTCGGACGCGGGACTGGTGGGGGGCGGCTCCACGCCGCACATGGGCGAGGTCTGCCTCGCGCATCTCGGAGTCCTTTTTCTCGACGAGCTGCCCGAGTTCAAGCGCCACGTGCTCGAGGTGCTCCGCCAGCCGCTCGAGGACGGGACCGTGTCCATCGTGCGCGCGGGGTACTCCGTCCGGTACCCCGCCAGCCTGAGCCTCGTCGCGGCGATGAACCCGTGCCCGTGCGGCAATCTCACCAACCCGCGCAAGAGCTGCCGGTGCACGCCCCGGCAGATCGAGTCGTATCAGGGGCGCATCTCGGGCCCGCTCCTGGACCGCATCGACCTGCACGTCGAGGTCCCGGCCGTGACGCCGCGGGAGCTCGCGCACGGGCGCGAGGGGGAGCCGTCCGCGGCGATCGCCGCGCGCGTGCTCGCCGCCCGCGCCCGGCAGCACCGCCGCTGGCGCGGGACGCGCGCCCGGCGGCCCGACGGCATGACGAACGCGCGGCTCTCGCCCCGGCAGGTCCGGACGGTCTGCGCGCTGGACGGGCCGACCGAGGAGCTACTGGCCGCCGCGACCGAGCAGTACGGCCTCTCCACCCGCGGCTGGGAGCGCGTTCTCAAAGTCAGCCGCACCATCGCCGACCTCGCGGGTGAGGACGCCGTGGGTCAGACCCACGTCGCCGAGGCGCTCCAGTATCGTGCCGTGGACCGGGGCGGGTGGTGAGCCGTGGACCAGAAGTGTTACACTCTTATCGAACGATGCCTACCCAGCACCGACGCATCAATGCCGTGCTCGAACCGCCGCTGTACGAGGAAGTCCAGCGGCTGGCGAAGGGCGAGGGCGTCTCCCTTTCGCAGAAGGTTCGCGATCTTGTCCGGGACGCGCTTGAACTCATCGAGGACGAGGGCTGGGAGCGGCTGATTCGCGAGAGGCGCAAGCACAAGGGGCCCTGGTTGACGCACGAGGAGGTTTGGGGAAAGAGGCGCCGCTGAGCGGTGCCGCCGCCCGACATCCACTATCACGCCTTGGTTCTCCAAGATGATCTGCCCATCCTCCCTCACAATATTCGCGAGCGAGTTCGTCGCGCGATCGATTCTCGTCTCGCCGTCTCCCCGGACCGCCATGGCAGACGCTTGAGGCGCTCATTGACCGGCCTGTGGCGCCTGCGGGTTGGCGACTATCGCGTCTTGTACGAAATCGAAGCTACGAGGGTCCACGTGTGGATGATCGGCCACCGGAGGATTGCGTATCGGGCGATCGAGCAGCGGCTGGGGGACCTGCGAAAGTGAGCGGGGCGTTCGACATCGCCGGCAAGGCAAGTCCGGTCACCTCGCCCGCGCATCCCGTCGTCAAGCTCGCGCGGGAGCTGGGGAATCCCAAGGGGCGCAAGCGGCGGGGACTGGTGCTGGTCGAGGGGCTGCGCGCGGCGGAGACGGCGGCGGCCGCGGGGGCGCGGGCGGAGGCGATCCTCTTCACGCACGCGGCGCTGGCCGAGCCCCGGGGGCAGGCGCTGGCGGCGCGGCTGGCGAAGCAGGGGGTGCCCGTGCACGTCCTGGGTGCCGGGCTCTACCGCTCGCTGACGCAGGTCGAGACGCCGCAGGGGGTGGGGCTCATCTGCGCGCCCCCGCAGCTCACCCTCGGGCAGGCGCTGGGCTTCGCGTTCGTGGTGGTCGCGGACCGGCTGCAGGACCCCGGCAACCTGGGCAATCTGCTGCGCTCGGCGCGCGCGTTCGGCGTGGAGGCCGTCGTCACGACGAAGGGCTCGACCGAGGCGGCGAATCCCAAGGCGATCCGCGCGGCGGCGGGCGCGTGGCCCGGGCTCCCGCTGGCCGAGCACGTTCCCGCGGAGACGCTCGGCCCCGAGCTCAAGGCGCGCGGCTTCGCGGTGCTGATCGCCGATCCGCACGGGGGCCGGGACTTCCGCGAGCCGGTGTGGCAGGGCCGGGTCGCGCTCGTGCTGGGCAGCGAGTCGCGCGGCGCCGATCCGCTTCTGCGCCGCGCGGCGACGCAGGCGGTCCGTATCCCGCAGCGGCCCGAGGTGGAATCGCTCAACGTCGGAAGCGCGAGCGCGAGTCCGTTGAGGCGGTACAGCAGGTCCT
>CAYHEI010000070.1:0-10513 GCA_964355385.1 uncultured bacterium
ACGTGGTGTTGGATCCCTTCGCGGGGAGTTGTACGACCGGAGTCGCGGGGCTGACGCCCAGCGCGACGGCGAGCGACGCCGTGGGCCCCGTCACGGTGAATCCCGCTCCCGGCGTCGTCAGCACCGTCGTGGAGCACGGACCGGTCGCGGCCGCCCAGGCCGTGGCGCTCCCGCCGCCGCCGCCGCAGACCGTCCCGACCTGGCCTGTGACCGTGAAGGTGTACGTTTGCCCCGGCGCGAACGCCAGGCTGCTCGCGCTCCACTCGTACCGGCTCGCGCTTGGCGGTCCCCCGACCGGCGTGACCGTCGGCGCGGCGAACGCGGCGGGCTGCGCGGTCACGGCGGACCAGGCGATCAGCGCGGGCACCGTGTCGTCCACGACGAGACGGGTGACCGTCGCGGTCCCCGCGTTCGTCACGTCGATCCGGTACGTCACCGGGCTGCCCGGCACCAGGGCCGTGCCGTCGGGCGGGGTCTGGGTCTGCCGGAGGACGACCGACGTGAGGTGCGGCGCGAGCGCCGCGCCGACGGCGTTCGACTGCGCGGTGAGGCGACTGCACGCGATCCCGCCCGCGACGAAGGCGGTATCGCTCACCGTCGAAGGCGCGCACACGAGGCCGAGGGCGCCCGTGATCGTGAAGGTGAGGCTCGCGCCGGGCGCCAGCCCCAGCCCCGTCGCGCTCCAGACGTACCGGGTTCCGCTCGCCACCGGCGTGACGGCGGGGGTGCCGAACACGGCCGGGCCCTCCGCGACCTGGGCGGTCACGACGGGGGAGACGGTGTCCACCACGTCGAGGTCCTGTATCGCGATCGAGCCGGTGTTCGTCACGACCAACCGGTACGCGACGGCCTCGCCGATCCCGGGCGCCGCCGGGGTCTGGGTCTTGGAAACCGTGAAGCCCAGCACCGGACCGGCGATCGTGAATCCCGCGGGGGCGCTGAGGGCGGAGGCGGCGGCGCAGTTCCGGCGTCCCTCCGCGAACGCGGTGTTCCCGGCCGACGTCTCCACACACACCGCTCCGGCGACACCCGTGATCGTGAACGTGAAACTCGCGCCCGGGAGCATCCCGAGGCCCGCGGCGCTCCAGCCATAGACGGTGCCGGACGCGTCCTGTGCGATCGCGGGAGCGCCGAACGCCGCGGGCGCGTCGGTGCCGCCGACCACCAGCAGCGGCGTCACGGTGTCGAGCACGTCCAGCGCCTCGAGCGTCGCCGCGCCCGTGTTGGTCACGACGATCCGGTACGTGAGGGGATCCCCCGGATTGAGCGTCGAGCCGGCGGCGGGCGTCTGGAGCTGGTCCACGGTCAGGGCGGCCGGGGCCGGCGCGACCGTGAAGGTGACGGGCGCGCTCACGGCACCGGCGGACAGGCAGCCGGAACCGGAGACGGCCGCGGCGAGGTCGTCCACCGTCGTTGCGGAGCAGACCGCGCCGACCCGGCCGGTGATGGTGAAGGTGAACGTCGTTCCCGGCGCCATGCCCAGGCCCGCCGCGACCCACTCATATCGGGTACCAGTTCCCGGGATCGACGCCATCACCAGCGCACCGAACGCGATGGGCGCGTCCGAAGAATCTCCGTTCAGGATCAACGGCGAGACGGTGTCCGTCACCGTCAGCGTGTCGAGCGTCGCGGTGCCGCCGTTCGTCACGACGATCCGGTATTGCACCGTTTCGCCGATGCCCGGCCCCGCGGGGAGCTGCTGCAGGGCGACGGCCAGTCCGGCCGTGACGGGCAGCGCGGTGAAGGACGTCGCGTTGGACGGCGTGGCCGACGCCGCGCAGGTGGACGCGACGGTCACGAACGCCGTGGCCGTGACATCGGCTTGCGGGCACACCGCGCCGACGCGGCCGGTGATCGTGAATGTGTACGTCCGTCCCGGCCCGAACGCGAGCCCGGTCCCACTCCAGGCGTACCGCGTGCCCGTGAGCGGGACATCCGAGACCACGGGGGCGGAGAAGTCGAACGGCTGGTCCGCGGTCTGATCCACGAGCTGCGGCGCGACCGTGTCCGTCACGGTGACCGCCGTGAGCGTTGCCGACCCGGTGTTGGCGACAACGATGGCGTAGGTGACCGGTGTCCCCGGCACGAGCGACCCGCTCGCGGGAGTCTGGATCCGCGCGACCGTGTACGCGACTCCCGCGGGAGTCGTCGTGAAGTCCAGCGACGCCGCCGCAAACGCGGTGGCCGTGCAGCCCCAAGCCGCATCCACCAAGGGAGTGTTCGAGACCGTCACCGGCGCGCACGTCGCGCTCACGAGCCCCGTGATCGTGAAGGTCAGCACGGCGCCGGGCGGCACGCCGGTTCCCGACCAGACGTACCGCGTCCCGCTGGGGGCGAGCGAAGTGACCGCCGGCGAACCAAATCCGTACGCGGCCGGGCCGTCGCTGACGACGTCCACCAGGAGCGGCGAGATGGTGTCGGTGACGGCCAAGGACGAGAGGGTCGCCGTCCCGGTGTTCTCCACCGTAATCCGGTAGGTCACCGCCGCGCCCGGGATCGGAGCGGCCGGCGATTGCGCCGCGGACCCCGCCACGGCGAAGACCGGGGCGCCGATCGTGAAGCCCGTTGTGGCGGCCAGCTCGGTGGCGCCGCAGGCGGTGCCCCCGGCGACGTACGCGGTGTTGCTCGCAGGAATCGTCATGCACGGCTCCCGCACGGTCCCGGCGATGGTGAACGTGTACGAGGTGCCCGGCGACATGACCAGCGCCGCGGCATCCCATGCGTACACCGTGCCGCTGGGCCCGTACGCGAGCGGCGCGGCGGTGAATCCCGCCGGCCCATCGGCCTGCGTGACCAGCAGGTAGGCGCTGCAGGTCGGCGGGATCGTGTCGGACACCACGAGCGAAGTCAGCGTGGCCGCCCCGGTGTTGGTCACCACGATCCGGTAGAGGAAGGGCTCGCCGGGGTTGGCCACCGGACCGGCGGGCAGGACCCGTGTCTTGGTCAGGTTCAGCGCCATCGGTGGCGGCGCGACGGTGAGATCCGTGTGGTTTGTGGTGAGCACGCTCGTCGAGCAGCCATCGCTCACGCTGATCCAGGCGGTGTTGGAGACCGTCGCGGCGACGCAGACCGGCCCCGCTTGACCCGTGATGGTGAAGGTGTAGCTGGTCCCCGGCGCCATGCTCAATCCGGCGGCGCCCCATTCGTACCGGCTTCCGCTCCCCGGTACCGATGTGACCACGACCGGTCCGAAGACCCCCGGCGCGTCCGCCGTCTCGCCGTGCAGGACGAGCGGTGCCACCGTGTCCGTCACCGTCAGCGCGTCCAGGGTCGCGGCGCCGGTGTTGGTCACGACGAGGCGGTAGGTCACGGGATCGCCGGGATTCAAGATGGCGCCGGAGGCGGGCGTCTGTTCCTTGACCGCGGTGAAGCTCATCGCGGGCGGCGTGAGCGAGAAAGACGTCGTGTTGGACAGCCGGGTGGCCGTGCCGAAGCCGTCCCCGGCGTACGCCATGGCGGCATTGGTCGTCGTGATCGGCGCGCAGGGCTTGGCCACCGTGCCCCAGATCGTGAACGTCATGGTCACGTTCGGCCCCATGGTGAGCCCGGTCGCGCTCCACACGAAGCGCGTGCCGGAGCCGGGTACGCTGGCCAGGAGCGGCGCGCCGAACGCGGCGGGCTGCTCGGTGGAGATCGTCCAGCGGGGGATGGCCGTCGCCACGGTGTCCACGACGGTCAAGTCCGTGATCGTTCCCACGCCCGTGTTCGCCACGACGATCTGGTAGCGGATGTCGCCGTCCGGCCCCGGCGCGGCGGGGGTCTGGGTCTTGGACACCGTGAACGACAGCGCCGTGGGCGAGACGGTCAGCGTCAGCGGGCCCGCGAGCAGGAGCGTCGCCGCGCAGGGGGCGGAGGCGCGGACGGTTGCGGTGACGCTCGCGGTGAGCGAGACGCCGGTCGGCACCGCCGCGCCGCTGATCGTGAACGTCCACGTGGCGCCGGGGCCGAACGAGAGCGCGCCGGCGCTCCACTCGTACCACGCGCCGCCGGGCACGGCGGCCGACGCCGGCGGGCCGAACGGCGCGGGCGCGGCGGTGGTGACTCCGGTGAGGAGCGGCGGCACCGTGTCCGCCACGGCCAGCGCGGTCACGGTCGCCGCGCCCGTGTTGGTGACGATCACGGTGTACACCACGGCATCGCCGCCGAAGGCGATCGCGGGCGTGCGGGTGCGGGTCACGGAAAGCGCCAGCGAGGGCAGGGACGAGGTCGCGGTCTCGGAGAGGTACACGGTCGTACCGTACGGGAGCGCGGCCATGGCCCGGCGGGCGTCCACGAGGTCCGTGGCGAGCGTGCCGGAGACGTCCACCTGGTACGAGAGCGCGCCGGAGCGGCCGGGCGCGACGCGGTCCACGGTCCATTGGAGAACGAGCGGCGGCGGCGCGGCGTTCGCGGGCTCGCCCGGCGTCCACGGCCCGGCGCTCGTGGCGGCAAAGGCGCTGGCGGTGAGAGTCGGCGTCCCGAGCCAGTCGGTGGCGCTCCAGAACGTCAGGCTCGGCGCGACGTACGCGACGCCGGCGGGCAACGTGTCCGTCAGCGTGAGCGCGAAGATCGTGACCGCGCTCGCGTTCGACCAGGACAGCGTGTACGTCAGGCGGCTGCCGCACGACACCATCCCGGGCGGGGCGACCGCCTTGTGCAGCACGGGCACGCCCCACGCGACCTGGACCGTCACGGGATTGCTCGCCAGCGCGGTCGCGGAGCCGCCCGCGGTGTAGCCCAGGACCGCGACGTTGGGTCCCACCGGATTCGCGGCGCCCGTCACGCTCACCGTCACCGAGACCGTCCCGGCGTCGCCGGGTTCGAGATCCGGCAATGTCCAGGTCACGAGATTCCCGACGGCCGTTCCTCCGGCCGTGGCCGCGACGAATGCCGCGCCCGCGGGCAGCGTGTCCCAGAGCGTCACGCTCGTCGCGCTGCTCAGACAGCCGTTCGCGTACGCGAGCGTGTAGGTCAGCGTCCCGCCCGCGGGCACGACCCAGCCGCTGGGGGTCTTGGTCAGGGTCACCCCGCCCGCGTACACGAGCGCCTCCTCGGACGGATACGCCCGGCTGTCGCCCGCTTGCGTGGCCGAGGCCCGGTTCGCGAACGCCGTCCCAGGGCTCGCCATGGAGGCGATGCGCGCGCGGAAGGAGAGCCCGGCGGACGACCCGCCCGGCGCGGCGCGAGTCACGGCCCAGCGCAAGACCAGGGGCGAAGGGGCGCCGTCCGCGGGTTCGCCCGCGAACCAGGGCCCGGCCGCCGTCGGCGCGTACGCGCTCGCGGCGAGCGCGGGCGTACCGGCTGCGTCGGGGGTGGCCCAGAACGCAAGGCTCGGCGCCCGGTAGGTCAGGCCGGCCGGCAGCGTGTCGGTGATCGTCAGGTTCGTGACGGTCGCGCCGCCCACGTCGCTCCAGGAAAGGGTGTACGTCAGCTCGGTCCCGGCGCACGCCAGCTCCAGCGGATCCACCTGCTTATGCAGCACGGGTTGGGCGCACAGCGACGCGGCGCCGTTCACGAGGATGTACGGCGTCCCCTGGGTGCCGTCGCACGCCGTGAAGCCGGTGCCCGTGAGCGCGACGGCGAACGGGATGAACCCGGCGGGCCAGGCGTCGAAGCCCTCCACCGCCGAGCAGCCCCAGCCGGACAGAGACGCGGTTGTGAGACCGCTCAGCAGGGGAGCGTCCGCGACCTTCTGCACGCTGTCCACGCACAGGGTGCCGAACCCGCGCGTCGTGAACGGCCCGATCCCTTCCAGCAACGGCACCGTCAGCGGCGTGGCGGACGCGTACACGCCGCTCAGCGCGACGTACAGCCCCGGCCCGGGGTCGGTTCCGTCGGCCGCGAACAGCACGCCCTGCTGCGCGAGCTGCGCCTTGTTGTGCGCGTCGGGCGCGGCGCCCATGACGATGACGTTGCCGGAGACCGCGAGGCTCCAGACGTCCCGCGTGGCGACCGCCGTGTTCCAGAGCGTCGCGCTGGCGTGGCCCGCCGGCATGTCGCCGAACACGATCGCGTCGAACGCCGCAAAGTCGTCCGTGGTCTTCGTGGCCCACGTCGCCTCGTCCCACACCGTGAAGGTGATCCCGGGCGTCGCCGCCTCAAGGCCCCCCGCCGTGGGGCCGTAGAAGAGGATGCGCTTGGGCGTGGGACCGATGGTGAGGACCGTGGAAGACATGCTGGACACCGGCATGAAGCTGGCCGTGTCGGTTCCCGACGCGGTCGCGGTGAAGGTCGCGAGGCCCTCAGCGGAGGCGGCGTAGGTCCATGTGAACGACGCCTGGGATCCCGGGCTGAGGGACGCCACGCTGGCCGGTGCCGGTCCCGTGAGGTAGGACACCAGGGCCCCTCCCGAATCCGCGACCAGGGAGGGGATCACCGTCGTCGCGCTGGCTCCGCCGGCGTTCGCGACCCGGAGAACGAGTTCAACGGTTTCGCCGACGGACGCGGGATTGGGAGCGGCCGTGAGGGAGGTGACGAGCGACCGTGACTCGATCCGCCGGACGCGCGCGTTGTTCGTGTCGGCGACGTACAGCCGGCAACTCGTATCGATGGCGACGCCCGCCTGCCAGTTGAGCTGCGCGGTCGTCGCCGGGATCCCGTCGCCGTTGTACCCGGCCGTGCCGACGCCGGCCACTCTCGTGATGATTCCCGATGCGAAGTCCACGCGCCTGACGACAAGGCTGAAGGGCGAGCTGACGTACACATTGCCACGGCGGTCGGCGCACACCTTCACGGGACCTCCGACCCATGCCGCTGTGGCGGGGCCCCCATCCCCGAAGGAGCCTCCCATGCCGTTGCCGGCGAGCGTACGGATGGTTCCGGTGACGGCGTCCACCACGCGGACGCGGTTGTTGCCGTTGTCGGCGATGTAGATGTTCCCGGAATCGTCTGAAGCGACGCCGCAGGGGGCGTTGAGGTTCGCCGCCGGCGCCGATCCGCCGTCGCCGCCGAAGGCCTGCGTTCCGTTCCCCGCCACGGTCGAGATCAGGCCCGTCGCCGGGTCAACGCGCCGGATGCGGTGGTTTCCCCGGTCGGCGATGAGGATGCGTCCGAGGGGGTCGACGGCGACGTCCTGCGGCCCGTTCAGCCATGCGGTCGACGCGGGGATACTGTCGCCGTTGAATCCCAGGGAACCCCCTCCCGCGATCGTCGTGATCAGCCCGGAGGCGGCGCTGATCTTGCGGATTCGGTTGGTCCCCCAATCGGCGACGTACGTGTTGCCCGCCTCGTCGCCGGCGACGCCCAGCGGCCGGCCGAGCTTCGAGGCGGTGGCGGCGATGTCATCGCCGCTCCATCCTGAGACTCCCGTTCCGGCCAGCGTGGCGATCATGCCCGTCGCCGCGTCGATGCGGCGGACCCGGTTCCCCGCGTCATCGGCGATGAGGACGTTGCCGTGGAGATCGACGAAGAGGCCGTACGGCGTGCTCACTTGGGCGTCCGTCGCGGGGATCCCATCACCGTTGTACCCGGTCGTCCCCGTGCCGGCGATGGTCTGGATGAGGCCGTCCGGCACGCCGCACTCGACGGCCATGACCACGAGGTCGGTGGATGCGCTCGCGGTGAGGGTGCCGCCCGTGGCGGCGTCCGTGCCCGTGGCGGTCAGCGTGAAGGTCGCGACCCCCGGCCCGATGCCCCGGTACGTCCACGTGAACGTCGCGGCGAAGCCGGCGGGGAGGGTCGCCACGGAGGCGGGGGTGGGGCCGCTCAGGTACGACACGAGCCCGGCGCCCGGGCCGATGGCGAGCGCGGGCGTCAAGTTCGTGGTGTCCACGCAGCCCGAGTTCGTGACGGTCAGGGTGATCGAGGAGGACTGGCCGACGGTCACCACCGCCGGGACGGCCGCCGCCGCCGCGGCGAGCCCGGCGCTGACCGTGTACTTGCGCACCATCCAGTCGTTGCCGGTGCCCGAGGCGGCGTAGGTGCCGACGACCACGAACGAGCCGTCGGGCGCCACGCTGATGTCGCTGGGATAGTCGGTGCCGTTCGTGGGGCCGTTGTACGTGACGCTCCAGTGCAGCGTGCCCGCCGCGTCGTAGCGCCGGACCACCCAGTCCACCGCCGTGCCCAGGTCCGAGCGGGTCTCGTAGCCGCACACGAGGAGCTGGTCGCCCACGGTGACCGCCACGCCCTTGGCCTCATCGGCGGCGCCGGCGGGGCTGGCTTGGGTGCGAGACCAGAGCAGCGTCCCTCCGCTGTCGTACTTGCGGGTCACCCACCGGTACCCGCCCGCGCTGTACCGCTCCCGGCCGGCCACGATGACGTTGTCCAGCGAGTCCGTCGCGACGCTCCAGGAAATGTCGTCCTGGCCGGTCGGGCCGTCGTAGGTCTTGAACCACAGCAACGTTCCGGCGGTATCGTACTTCCGGATCATCCAGTCGTAGTTCCCGCCGCCCAGTTCCGTGTCGCCGTTGACGATGACGTTGCCGCCGCCGTCCACGGCGGCCCCGTAGAGCGTGTCGAAGAGCGCGGCCCCGCCGGCGTAGTTCCTCGTCCACAGGAGGTTGCCCGCCGTGTCGTACTTGAGGATCACCCAGCGGTTGCTGCCCGCGCCGTACTGCTCGCGCCCCGCGACGTACACGGCGCTCCCGGCGACGGCGATCCGCTCCGCGAAGTCGTCGCCCCCGAAGGCGCCGCCCCAGTTCTTGGTCCAGAGGACGTTCCCGTTGCTGTCGTACTTCCGGGTCATGATGTCGGAGTTCGCCTTGCCGGTGACGTACACGTTCCCCGCGCCGTCCTCGGCCACCCCCGTGACGAGGTCGTTCTGGTTGGCCGCGTTCCACGTCCGGCTCCACAGCAGCGGGCCCGCCGCGCTGTACTTGCGCACGAGCCAGTTGTTGCTCTCGCCGGCGACGAGCTGGTAACCGCCCGTCACGACGTCCCCGTTGCGCCGGGCGGTGACGCGGAGCGCTTCGTCGTAGTTGGCGCCCGCGCCGCTGTACGTGCGCGACCAGGCGAGCGTGGGGGGGCAGTCGCCGAACGACCCGGGAGGCAGGATGACGAGCGCGCCCGACGCGGATGCCGAGGCCGCAGTCGCCGTCGCCGCGGTCGTTCCATTGGCCGTCGCCGTGAACGTGACCGCGCCCGAGGACTGCGTGCTGTACGTCCAGGTGAACGTCCCGCCCGCGCCGGGCGCCAGGGACGCGAAACTCGCGGGCGCGGGGCCGGAGACGTACGAGACCAGCCCGGCGCCGGAGTTGAGCTCAAGCACGGGGACGATCGAGTTCACGGACTCGCCGCCGGTGACCGACACCGTCAGCCGGAGCTGCACGAGCTGGCCCCCGGTGGCGGGGCTGGGGACGGCCGCCGCCCAGGCCGCGAGCGGGAGCAGGGCGATCCGGCGGACGCGCTGGTTGCCGTAATCTCCGACGGTGAGGCGGCACTGGGCGTCGAACGCGATGCCGTTGGGCGAGGAGAGCTGCGTGGCCGCGGCGGGCAACCCGTCGCCGTTGAAGCCCGCGGCCCCCGTTCCAGCGACGGTGCGAATGAGCCCGGTCGCGGCATCCACGGTCCGGAGGCGATTGTTGCCCCAATCCGTGAAGAACAGCACGCCCGAACCGTTCAGACCGATGCCGGTGGGCAGGTTCAGTTGGGCGGTGGTGGCCGCGATGCCGTCGCCGTTGTAGCCCGCCGCGCCCGTCCCCGCGACGGTCGCGATCAAGCCGGTCGCCGCGTTCACCTTGCGGACCCGGTAGTTGCCCTGATCGGCGATGTACAGCGCGCCGGCGCCGTCGAAGACGATGCCGGCCGGACCGGTGAGGGTGGCGGTCGCAGCCGCGATGCCGTCGCCGTTGTATCCGGCGGAACCGGTCCCCGCGACGGTCGAGATGAGGCCCGTGGCGGCGCTGATCTTCCGGATGCGATGGTTGCCGTTGTCCGAGATATGAAGGTTGCCGGCGGGGTCCACCGCGAGGCCGTAAGGGTTCCACACCCACGCCGCAGTCGCGGCGATGCCGTCGCCGTTGTAGCCGCCGGTGCCGTTCCCCGCGACGGTCGAGATCAAGCCGGTGGCGGCGCTCACCTTGCGGACGCGCTGGGAGGCCTCCGCGATGTAGAGGTTGCCCGGCGCGTCCAAGGCCACCGCGGTCGGGGTGTTGATCTGGGCGGTGACCGCGGAGATGCCATCGCCGTTGTACCCCCCCACGCCCGTCCCGGCGACGGTCGAGATGAGCCCGGTGGCGGCGCTCACCTTCCGGATGCGATGGCCGGAATACTCCGCGATGTAGAGGTTGCCGGCCGCGTCGTAAGCCACGTACGCCGGGCCCTTGAGCTGCGCGGTGGCGGCGGCGATCCCGTCGCCGTTGTACCCGGACACCCCGGTGCCGGCGATCGTCGCGATGACCCCGGTAGGATCGCCGCACACGCCGACCACGAGCGCTTCCGTCGCGACCGCCGCGCCCGTCACCGTCGCGCTCGACACCGTGGCCCAGCCTGAGGCGGTCGCCGAGAAGACGACGGCCCCGGCGCCGTTCGAATCATACGGCCAGGTGAAGGCCGCGCCCGCGCCGGGTGCGAGCGCGGCGAGCGCGGCCGGCGC
>CAYHEI010000071.1:0-10402 GCA_964355385.1 uncultured bacterium
GGGCTCCCAACGACACCCGAGGAGCGCATCGAGACGCAGCACAACTTCGCAGCCAGAGAACGCAACCGAGGGAAGTGGGTGATCGTCCATCGCAAGGGCGCCGTCCGCACAACGGAACCGGAGACGGGCGGCTCCTGCGCGTTCACCTCAACTCCCCACGTAGTAGACGTGCGCTTTGGACACCCGGACCGCCACGGTCGTCAGCATGAGAATGATGATGAAGAGGATCCAGGCCATCGCGCAGGCGTAGCCCATTTTCAGGAACAGGAACGCGTTCTGGTAGAGGTACATCGCGTAGAACTGCGTGGCGCGCGCCGGGCCGCCGCCGGTCATGATGTACGGCACCGCGAAGACTTGCAGCGCCCCGATGATCCCCATGATCGCGTTGAAGTAGATCACCGGCGAGATGAGCGGCACCGTCACGTGCCGGACCTTGTGCCACCAGTTCGCGCCGTCCAGGTCCGCCGCCTCGTAGAGCGAGACCGGGACGTCCTGCAGCGCCGCCAGGAGAATCACGACCGTGTGGCCGACGCCCCAGAAGCTCATGAGAATCAGGGCCGGCATCGCGTAGCGCGCGTCGCTGAGCCAGGGGATCGAACCCAGCAGGCCGAAGCTGAGCCGGCCGAGGACGTAGTTCAGCACCCCGAACTGGGAGTTGAAGATCCAGAGCCAGACGATCGCCGAGGCCACCAGCGGCGTCACCGACGGCAGGAAGAACAGCGTGCGGTACACCCCCATGCCCTTCACCTGCGTGTCGAGCAGCAGGGCGACGGCCAGCGCGATGAGCAGCCCCAGCGGCAGCGCGAACGCCGCGTAGAGGATCGTGTTCTTGAGCGAGAGCCAGAACACCCCGTCGGCCGCGAGATCGGCGAAGTTGTCCCAGCCGACCCAGCGCGGGATGGTCAGCACCGAGTAGTCGCAGAAGCTGTAGATGACGGACGCGGCGACCGGATACAGCGTCACCCGCGCGAGGCCGACCCGCCACGGCGCGACCACCCCCCGCCCCTTTACTCCCGCGCGCGCCCCACGGCGCCGCGCGCCCGCGGGCTCGCCCCGCCGTCGCGCGGATTCCCGCATGGCGGCGACGAGGAGCACCGCCAGGATCGCCGCTCCGGCGACAAGAAACGGCGCCGCCGTCAGCCACCGTGAGGGCTTGGCGGCGGCGAGCTGCCGCTTCTTGGCCAGGTCCCGGTCCCACGCCTTCTGGATGCGCGCCTTGACGATCCCCAAGGCCTCCGCCGGAGTTTTCTGGGTGAGCCAGACCTGCTCCACGGCGTTCGAGATCTCGTTCCCGTATTCGTTCCAGACGCTCATCTTGGGGGCATGGACGGCGTTCCGGCTCCAGGCGAGTCGCTGGAACATCCGGATGTACGGGTTCTTGTGGGTCCGCAGGAACGACTCGCTCACCTTCCGCAGCGGCGAGTTCTTGCGGTGCGACAGGCACAGCCGCTCCATCGGCCCCTGCCGGTTGACGTACGCGATGAATTCGAACGCCTCCCGCGGGTGCTTCGCGCCACGGGGGATCATGAGCATGTCCGACCCCGCGAAGGTCACCGGCTCGTCCCCCGGCTTGACCACCGGGAAGGGCGCGGCCGCCCAGTTGAGCGTCGGGGCGTTCTGGAAGATGTAATTCGCCATCCACACCCCCTGGAGCACCATCGCCACCTGGCCGGACATGAAGGGGTTCTGCGGCGAATTGAAGTTCCCGAATGAACTGCGGAACGTCTGGAGGGCCGACACGCCGTAGAACTTCGCGTAGGACTGGACCCACTCGAACGCCTTCACGTACGGCGGCGTGTCGATGAGGATGCGCTCCCCGCCGTCCCAGAGCGTGCCGCCGTAGAAGCTCCCCCAGCCGTAGTGCCACCAGCCGGGCTCCGGCGGCAGGAAGCCCATCTCGGAAAGGCGGCCCGTCGCCGGATCGATGCGCGTGAGCTTCCGCGAGAACGCGTCCAGTTCCGTGAACGTCCTGGGCGGCCGGTTCGGGTCGAGCCCGGCGCGCTTGAACATGTCCTTGTTCCAATGGAGCGCGGTCGTCGCCGGCGTGGAGGGCAGGGCCCAGACGTGCCCGTCATAGGTGCACATGTCCCAGTAGACGGGAACATAGTGGTTCGGCCCGAGCCCCGAGCCCTGCAGGAACTCATCCAACGGCACCAGGGCATTCTTGTCGGCGAACACCACCACGTCGGCGTCCCACAGCCCCGCCACATCGGGCGGCCTTCCGCCCGCCGTCGCGATCAGCGTCTTCTGGTTGACGCCCGACACCGACAGGTACTCGACCTCGATCCGATCCTGGGAGGCGTTGAACTCGTTGACGATCCCTTCCATCCCGTCCTTTTCGAAGCCGGTCCACTTCTCCCAGTACGTCACGTGGACGCGGCCAGGGCTCGCAGCGAGGGCCGCGGTGCACAGGAACGCGCGCAACATGAAGAACATGCCGATCATGATAGCCGAGATACCCGATTCGCTGTGCTATACTCGCTGTCATCATGAAACCCCTCCGGGTCGCCTTCATCGGCACGGGTCGCCGCAAGCAGGAGGGCTCGACCACGGGCTACGCGATGGCGTACGCCCACGCCGAAGCGTACAAGAAGATCGCCGGCGCCGAGCTGGCCGCGTGCGCGGACATTGTGAAGGAGAACGCGCGGGCGTTCGCGGAAATCAACGGGGTCAAGACCGTTTACACCGACTACAAGGCGATGCTGAGGAAAGAGAAGCCCGACATGGTCAGCATCTGCACCTGGCCCGCGCTGCACGCCGGCATGGCGATCGACTGCGCGCGCGCCGGGGTGAAGGCGGTCCATTGCGAGAAGCCCATGGCGGTCACGTTCGGCGACGCGGCGACGATGACCAAGGCGGCGGCCAAGGTCGGCATGCGGCTCACCTTCAACCACCAGCGCCGGTTCGGCGCCCCGTACCGCAGCCTGCTCGAGCTCAAGACCGCGGGAAGGCTGGGCAAGCTCCTGCGCATGGAATCGTACTGCCCCAACCTCTACGACTGGGGGACGCACTGGGTGGACATGCTGCAGATGTTCAACGACGAGTCGCCCGCGGAGTGGGTGCTGGCCCAGGCCGACTGCACCAAGGGCAACGTCTGGTTCGGCGCCCCCCAGGACAACCAGTCCTTCGTCCACGTCAAGTACAAGAACGGCGTGCAGGCCTACATCGTGGGGGGCGCGGACTCCACGGACGGCTGCGCCCTGCGCCTGACCGGCGAACTGGGAACCGGCGAGATGCGCTGGAACGAGCCGATTCTCCGGGCCTGGACCAAGGGCGACACGTTCTGGAAGCCGATCGCGGTGGCCAACGAGCTGCACGGCAACGAGTCCATCGACCGGGCGATCGCCGACGCGGTCGGGGCGCTGCGCAAGGGCGGGACCTCGCAGCTCTGCGCCGAGCACGCGCTGCGCGGTGCCGAGATCATCTTCGGCGGCTACGAATCCTCGCGCCGCCGCGCCCGCGTGACGCTTCCGCTGACCATCACCGACAACCCCATCGCCGAGCGGTTCAAGAAGAAGACCTCGTGATCCGGGCCGTCAGCATCGACCTGGACGGCACCCTGGTTCCCGGGACCTCGACGTGCAGCCACCTGGCGAAGGCCCTCGGCCGTTCGGCCGCGATGAACGAGCTGGAGCGGGCCTACGCCCGCGGCGTCATCTCCAACTCCCAGGTGGCCGACGAGGACGGGCCCGGCTACGCGGGCCGGACCAAGCGCGAGCTGCAAGCCCACCTGGCCACGCTCCCGGTCATCGCCGGGGCGAAGGAGACCATCAAGGCCCTCAAGGACGCCGGTCTCGCGGTCTTCCTCGGCACGGTGACCTGGAAGTTCATCGCGGAGTACTACCAGGCCGAGTACGGCTTCGACGCGGCCTCGGGGGTCGAGATGGGCGAGGACGGGCACGACAAGCTCACCGGCAAGGTCACGCGGCACTTCGACGAGGACGACAAGGTGCGCTTCGTCGAGGGCCTGTGCGCGGCGCGCGGCATCGCGTTCTCCGAGTGCGCCGCGGTGGGCGACTCCCGCTCGGACATCCCCTTGTTCCGCCGCGTCGGCCTGTCCATCGCGTTCAACGCCACGCCGGAAGCCAAAGCCGCGGCGTCGGTGTCCCTGCACGGCCGGGACTTCTCGATCGTCCTCCCGCACCTGTTCGAGCGGGTGTCCGCCGCCCCGACCTCCCGCTAGTCCGCGGGGCCCCCGCGACGGCTGCGCGGGCCGCTCACAGCGTCCACCATGGCAGCACGCTGACCCCGTCCCGGCGGTACGACGCGTCGCCGCCGTGTACCAGCGCCGCGGGCGATTCCGGCGTGCCGCGCAGCGCCCTCCACCAGCGAATGCCGTCGAGAGCGTCGGCGGCGATCGTCCGAGCGGATTTCACCTCCACCGGCACCGGCTCGCCCCCGCCCTCGACGATCAAATCCACCTCGTGGCCGGCTTGGTCGCGCCAGAACGAAAGCCCCGGGGCCTCGCCCCGGTGGGCGAAGTTCTTGTGGAGCTCAGCGGCGACGAACGACTCGAAGACCGCGCCGCAGAGGGGGTGCGAGGCGAAGTCCGTCTCGGAACGGATCCCCAGGAGGAAGCAGAGCAGGCCGCTGTCCAGCCAGTAGAGCTTGGGCGCCTTGATCAGGCGCTTGCCGAAGTTCCGGTGATGCGGCGAAACCAGGACGACGAGGAAACTCGCCTGCAGCACCGAGATCCACGCCTTCGCGGTCGGATGAGTCACGCCCGCGTCGGCCGCCAGCGAGGACAAGTTCAAGAGCTGGCCCGACCGTCCGGCGCACAACCGGACGAATCGGGAAAACGTCTCGAGGTCCCCCACCCGAAGCAGGTTCCGGACGTCCCGTTCGAGGTACGTTTCCATATAGGACGGGAACCATTCGCCCGGCCGCAGCTTCCGGTCGTGGATCGGCGGGAAGCCTCCCCGGAGGATCGACGTTTCGAGCCCCGTGCGAGGCCGTTCCGCCCCGCCGGCTGCGGCGCCCAGCGTGCCGAGGTCGAGCGGCGGACGGCCGGCGAGCTCGGCTTGGGAAAACGGGTGCAGGTGAAGCACCGCGCAACGGCCCGCCAGCGACTGGGAGATCGTGCGCAGCAGGAGGAAATTGCTCGAGCCGGTGAGGACGAAGCGTCCGGGCCGTCGCCGCTCGTCCACTGCGACCTGGATATAGGAAAACAGGTCGGGCGCCCGCTGGGCCTCGTCGACGATCACCGGTCCCGAGAACCGGGCCAGAAACCCCCGGGGGTCCTCCAGCGCCTCCCGCCGGTCGTCCGGAGCCTCCAGCGACACGTAGCGATGGCGGGGAAAGACGCGGCGAACCAGCGTGGTCTTCCCGGACTGGCGAGGCCCCGTCACGCTGACGACGGGGAACGTGGCGGCGGCCCGGCGCAGCCGAACGGCCAGCGTGCGCGCGATCAAGGTCTACTCCGTGTCATGTTGATTGTAAATCCTATTTACAATCTACACGACCCCCGGCGGCAGCGCAACTCGGGGCCGGTGCCCGTGCCTCGGTGCGCCATCCAGCGGGGTATAGTATGAGCGTGACCCCGCTGCGTACCCCCCAGGCGGACCGCATCCTCTCCATGACGAAACGGCTGGCGGATCAGTTCAAGCCGGATAGGATCATCCTGTTCGGTTCTCATTCGCGTGGTGACGCGGGGCCCGACAGCGACGTGGACCTCCTCGTCGTCATGCCGCTCGCCGGGTCCCGCCGTGAGATCGGCCGTGACATGACGCTGGCGGTTGCGGGGTTCGGCCTTCCCAACGACATTCTCGTCGTCACACCCGAGGAAGTGGAGCGCGACCGGGACCAGGTCGGGACCGTCATCCGACCCGCCCTCCGGGAAGGAATCGTACTGCATGAGCGTTCCACCTGACCCGGCGCGCGCCGTACGCCGCTGGGTCGAGCGCGCCGAGCAGGACCTCCGGAATGCCGAGCATACGCTCATGCTCCGGGAAGACTGCCCGCTCGACACGGTCTGCTTCCATGCGCAGCAGTGCGCTGAGAAGTATCTCAAGGCGCTGCTGACCCACCGGTCGGTGGACTTTCCCCGGACGCACAACCTTGAGATCCTGGCGGGGCTTCTACCGGACGGGCCGCGACTCGGCGTCGAACTCGTCGAGCTTGCCGCCCTGACAAGGTTCGCGATCGAGGGTCGTTACCCGGGCGACTGGGAGGCCGCAACGCGTGGCGAAGCGGATTCGTGTGTCGCTACGGCCCACCGTGTGCGGGATGCCGTCCGGGCCCTGCTTGCGCCGGACCTGCTCGGACCGTAGGAGTGGGAGCGGAACACCCCCGGACGCTTCGGGGCTACAGGATCCCAGCCAGAATCAGCCGGCCCTGAGCCTTGCCGAAGGGCGAGCCCCCGGGGACGGGGACGCCGCACACCGGAACCCGCCGCCGATGAACCCGACCGACCCCCCCGCACGGCACGCGTACTCCCACTCCGCCTCCGTCGGCAGGCGCTTGCCGTAGTGTTGCGCGTACGCCGTCGCGTCGTCCCAGCTCACCCTAATCACCGGCCGCGTCCCTCGCCCCCAGCGGTTGTCATCCGGCTTCGCCCGCCCCGTCGCCGCGCAGAAAGCGTCGTACCGGTCGAACGTCACCTCGGTCTTGTCCAGGTAGAACGCGCTCAGCGTCACCCGGTGCGGCGGCTTCTCGCCGTCGTAGTCGTTGCTCCCCATCGTGAACTCCCCTGCCGGGATCAGCACCATCGCCGCCCCGTCCTGGCCTGTAACCTCTGCAGGCACGCCCGCTTGCGATGCCGCTTGCGCCGCCGAATTCGAACCCTTCGCCTCGGCGAGCCCCAGCAAACGGCGCACCAACGCCTCCGCCACGACCGGAGCTTCCTTATTCGAGAAGGCGACCGAAGTTTCCTCGTTCTCGATCTCCCCCGTCTCCACGTCCACAAGCCGGATATTGAGGTACCGTTCCTTCCCGAGCACGCTCAAGCTGCCCGCGATGACTTTTCTGGCATTCAGCAACTTGCCAAGCTTGACGGCACATTCCGAGGTCGTACACCCCGTCTGTTGAAAGGCCTGCTCGCTCAAGACCCTTTCCATCCTTCTCCGTTCCACCACCGAGTAGAGGCGCGTCTTGACCAGCGCGGAGCGGACGAACGAGACGACGACGGCGGCGTCCCCCGCCGACGTATTGACCGCTTCGAAATCCAATACGGCGGCTGTCGTCTTGGAGACCGGCGCGGAATCCGCCGTCCCGGCGAACACAGCCAGCGCGAGCAGCAAGGGCCTCAAGCGCGCGGCCTCAGAATAACTTCTTCTTCCCTCCGGGAAGTTTCGGCAGGCCGCCGCCGGTCGGCACCACGGCCGCCGCGCCCTTCTGCTTGATCTCCTCCAGCGCCTTGTCGAGCTCGGCCTGGACGGACTTGAGGGAAGCGTCCTTGCCCTTGAATTTGTCGAGGGCACCCGCGGACTTGGCGTTGACCATGCCCTCCAGCTTGCCCTTCTCGCCGTCCACCAGCTCGTTGACGCGGGCGCGCACCTTGGCCTTCATGGCGTCGATCTCCTTCTGCATGACGCGCTTGACCGCGTCGCCGAACTGCTTGTCCAGGTTGGTCTTGAGCCCGAAGTCGGGGCCGGCCAGCGTGCCCGACACGTTGACCTTCGCCTCGAACTTGTTCAGCTTCGAGAGGACCTCGTGGACGATCTGCATGAGCTTCTGCTTGGCCTGCGCGGCGTCGAGCTGGTGGTCCAGCGCCACGGGCGCGGCGATGAAGGAGATGTTTCCGCCGATGGTTTCGCCCTTCACGGCCAGGTCCGCGCTCACCGCCCCCACGCCGTGCTTGACCGCGACCGGGCCGCCCGCGCTGCCCAGCTTCGTCCCGGCCAGCTCGAGGCCCTTGTAGGAGAACGCGACGTGCTCCCTCGGCGTTTCTTTGCGATAGTCCAGGTCGAGCCGGAAGTCGAGGGCCTGCGCGCCGTGCGCGCCCGACACCTTCACCACCGTCGGGCGTTCCACGAGCGACGGCTGGGTCGAGACATCGGTGAGCGAGCCCGCGTACGCGAGTCCGCCGGCGGTCGCGCCGTCCAGCTTCGCCTCTTTGAGATGGAATCCCGGCCAGGCATAGTGGAAGGGGAAGGCGATGTCCTTACCCTTCCGCGCGGGGGGCGGCGCCGGCTTGGCGTCGGCGTCGGCCTTGGCCTTGGGCGGCATCAGCGCGCGCAGTTTGTGGAACCAGCCGAGGTACGTCTGCAGCTTGTCGAACCACTCGTTCCCGATCACGGCGCGCGCGAGCCCCTCCGCGGAGAACGCCCCGCCCTTGATCTGTCCCAGCGCGCCGTTGATGTCCTGCTCCTTGAGGGCGTTGATCTCCTTCAGCGTCCCCTTGGCGCCGGAGATTTCGGACGACAGCGTGCTCTTGGCGTCGGCGACCGTCTTGGTGAGCGTCTTCACTTCGTCCTGGTAACGCTTCCCCTCGTCCAAGGCGTCCTTCCCGCGCTTGACGCCCTCGACGCCCGAGAAGTCGGTCTTGCGGACCTTGTCCACCCAGGCCTTGATCTCCACGGATTTGCCGTCGGTCTTGATCGCGTCGGCGCGCTGCTCCCACTCGGCCGCGAGCTTCGTGAGCCGGTCCTGCTCCTCCCGGACCTTGCGATAGGACGCGAGACTCTCGGCGGTGATCTGCTTGGGATCGAACTGCTGCTTGAGGTTCGCCATGGCGGAGCCCATGGCATTCCCCGCCGCATCCTTCGCCTGGGCGCCCATGCCCGGGCCTTCGGGGCCCGCCGCGGTCCCGGACCCCGCGCCCGCCGCGGCCGCGGGCAGCGCGCCGCTCGCCGTCCGGGGCGTGCCGGTGCGGATCCCGGTGATCTCGCCCTGCTCGACCACGATCTTCTTCCACGCGAGCGGCTTGGGCGCCAACGCGAACGTCATCCGCCCCACTTCGAGAGCGTTCGTCATCGGCGCCGCCTTGTCCGTGACTTGCAGGTGCTTGAGCGTCACGGACAGCCGCAGCACGCTGATCGAGACACCGTCGAGCTCGACCTTCGCGCCGTTCGCGGCGGTCCCGGCCTTCTCGAGCGCCCACTTCGCCGCGAGGTCCATGAAGAACAGCCCGAACACCACGACGAGCGCCGTGACGATCAAGGACGGGACGAGCGCCTTCCAGCGCACTAGGAGAACCTCGCGTAGAGGCGGTAGAGGCTCGACGCCTTGAGGAGCGTGACGATCCGCCACTTCGCGATGCGCGTCATGAGCTTCTGGCGGTACTGGACGACGCCGACGATCAGGAGCCGGTAGAGCGGGTAGAAGAGCACGATCGAGACGACCAGGCTGCCGAGCGTGAGCGTGTTGTTCAGCTTGAACCACGGCAGGACCGGCGTGTTGTAGATGCGCTCCCACAACGGCTGCAGCGGCTTCACGTCCACGAGGAGCCAGTAGCCCAGCCGGTTGAAGAGCGGGTCGAACAGGTACGAGAACAGCTTGAACACCGCGGCGCCGACGAGGCCCGCGGAGAAATTCACGCGGAGCATCATGAGGAGGAAGAGGACGACGAGGTTGTGCAGGCTCCCCGCGGGGGTGATGCCCATGATCGCGCCCAGGGCCATGCCCCCCGCGATCGCCTTGGGGGTGGCGTCCTTGTTCAGGATCGCGACGAACTTCAGCACGAACTTGAGGATCAGCATCGCTGTCTAGTCTAGAGAATCCGGGACCGGAAAAGCAACGGGAGGAGAGGCTCGAGGCCCCTCCTCCCGTGCGTGAAATCCCCGCGAAATGCTACTTCTTCGCGCCCTTGACGATGAGACTGACGCACTTCAGCGCGTCGCCCTCGCCCTCGCACGTGCACATCACCTTGTCACCGACCGCCAGATCGCCGATCGCGACCGCCTTGCCGCCCTTCCTGATCTTCGTGTCGGCGGACAGCACGCACTTCGAGACCACTCCCTTTCCGTCCTTGATCGTCACGGTGTTGGTGGCCGCGTCCACAGCGTCCACCGCCCCCATCATCTTGGACATCTTCTTGTGGGCCTTCTTCGCGGACGCCTTGGCAGGCGCCCCAGCCGGGGCCTTCTCCTCGCCGGCGAACGCCAGGGTCGAGGTCAGCATGATCGCGGACAGAACGAGCATGAGCTTTCGCATGTCAAGATCCTCCTGAATGCAGTGCCAAGGTGTCGGGCCGCAGATGACGAACGAAGTCGATCAGGCCGCGGGGGACTCCGGGGGGCCGCGGGACGCCGCGGCGCGGTCGGACGGACGCGCGCGGCACGCGCGCGGGGTTCCAATCCCGATCCGCGGGCCGGTCTCCGGGAAGCGCCACAGGAAGGCGGCGAGCACCACCGGGGGCGGTCCGCCACGATCGTCGTGATGCCCTTATTCGCCGGTCGTAGAGCCGACGGAATCGGACCGGTCGGCGTTGATCGCGTCCTGCGACCACCGCACCGCCGCCGTC
>CAYHEI010000072.1:0-10203 GCA_964355385.1 uncultured bacterium
ACTCTTTCCCTACACGACGCTCTTCCGATCTCTCGCCGTCAACATCGGCGCCTTGCTCGTCCACGTGTCCGTCGCCGGATCATACGCCTCCACCGTCGGGAGGGACGTGCCGAGGGCGTTGCCGCCGATCGCGACGATCCACCCATTGATCGACACCGCGCGGGCGCTGGATCGCGCCGTCGGCATCGCCGCCCTCCCCAGCCAGGCGTCGGCCACCGGATCGTACCGTTCCAGGGTGTTCAGATTCGGCCCCCCTGCGTCTCCGCCCATCACGTAGACGAATCCTCCCAGGTACGCAGCGCTCGTGGCTTCCCGGGCAGTCGGCATGCTGGCGCGCGGCGTCCAGGTATCGCTGCCCGGATCGTAGCTGTCCACGTTCGTGAGATACCCCGCCGAGTAGCCGCCGAACACATAGATGCTCCCACCGACGGCGACGGCCGGCAGGTTTTGGCGGGGCGTCGGAAGGTTTGCCCTTGCCCACCACGTATCGCTCGCCGGAGCATAGGCCTCTACGGTGCTCACGGTTGACGCTGCATACCCACCGATCGTGTAGATCGTGCCACCGAGAACCGCCGACTCCCCGATTCGCCTGGGTGTCGGAATCGCGGCCTTCGCCACCCAGATTGGGTACGCGGGAACGCCCGTGGGACTAATCGTCAGCGTCCCCGATGTGCTCACAACAACCGGGCTGCCTGAAAGCACATCGGTTCCGCTGGCGGTTGCCGTTATTGCCACCAATCCGACGCCCGACACAGAATAGGTCCACACGAAAGTCGTTCCCCCGCCTGCCGCAAGCGTCAGCGGACCCGTTGGAATCGGACCACTGACGAGCGTGACCAACGACGGTTCCGCATTGAACTCGATGGCGGGCGTCACGCCTGTCACATCCGAGCCACCGGTCTTCGTGACCGTCAAACTCACCGTCACCCATTGGCCCACGGTCGCGGGGTTCGGCGTGGCCGCCAGTGAGGCCGCAAGAGCGGCCGGTTGCGGCAGCGCATAGCCCCACACCGCACCGGCTTCGACGGAGGCGAGCACGTTGTAGCCTCCGAAGACGTACAGGGTCCCGCCGACCGAGGTGGCGCCGAGATACGCCCGCGCCGTCAGCAGTGGCGACACCGGCGACCATGTGTCGGTCGCTGGATCGTACACGTCCACCGTCGCAACTGCTCCGGCACCGTCGTCCCCGGCGATGGCGTAGAGCGAGCCCCCCACGACCGCCGCCCCGAGCACCCTCCGCACCGCGGGCATCGGAGCCTTCGTCGTCCAGGTGTCCGTGGCGGTGTCGTACGCCTCCACGGTCGCCAGGTCCGACCCATACCATCCCCCGATGACGTAGATCGTCCCGCCCAGAACCGCGGACGCCAGCTGTCTGCGCGGCGCCGCCATCGGCGCCCGGGAGGACCAGGCATCGGTCGCGGGGTCGTACGCCTCCACCGTCGCAAGATCGACGTACGCGCTCGTCCGGCCCCCGATGGCGTACACCTTCCCTCCCGCGGCCGCCGCGGTGCATTCCGCCCGGTCGATGGACATGGACGCCTTCGCAGTCCAGACATCGGTCGCTGCGTCGTATGCTTCGACTGTGGCGTAGGCCCCGCCGCCGCCGTTCGAACCTCCGCATGCGTACAGGGTCGCGCCGATGGCGACACCTCCGAACGACTCGCGGGGCGTCAGCATCCCCGCCCGGGCGCTCCACGCATCCGTCGCCGGATCGTACGCCGCCACGGTCGTCAGGACTCCGCCCGCCCAGCCGCCGAAGACGTACACCGTTCCACCGATGCGCGCCGCTGACACGCCGCGCCGACCGGACGGCATGGGCGTGACCGCGGACCAGGTGATGCCCCCGGGCGGTGCAGCAGGAATCGTCAGCGTCGCCGAGGCGCTTGCCGAGATCGCCGCCGCTGTCGCCGCATCCGTCCCGCTCGCGGTTGCCGTGAATGAAACCACTCCGGTGCCCGAGGCGGAGTAGGTCCAGACGAAGGTCGTGGCGGAACCCGGCGCAAGTGTCTGCGGCCCCGCGGGAACCGGGCCGGATTCGTAGGTCACGTAGTTCGATCCGGAGACGAAGCCCAGCGTCGGCGTCACGCCATTCGCCGCCGTTCCCCCGGTGTTCGTCACCGTCAGGCTCACCGTGACCCACTGCCCCACTGTCACCGCGCTCGGCATCGACGCCAGCGATGCTGTCAGAGCGGCGGGCGCAGGGGAGTATTTCACGAGTTGAACATCGAGCGTGGCGTTGGAGACCGTTCCCGTGACGTACACATTTCCCGAGGAATCCACTGCAAGCCCCTTCGCCCAATCCTGCCCCCCGCCATAAGTTAGGCTCCAGATGATGTTGCCGGAAGAGTCAAGTTTCAGAAGTCGGTAGTTGTCGGGGCCGGGGGCGAACCCGGCAACATACAGCATGTCGGCCCCATCGATGCCGATCGACTTTATCTCTGATCCCGCGCCAAGAAGAGTAAGAGACCACTGGAGGCCGCCGGCAGGAGAGTACTTCTGGATTACTCCATACGTGGTTGAGGAAACGGTTGAACCGACGACATACACATTAGCGACTGAATCCACGGCAATATCAAAGAGGCGATCTTCCATTCCGCCATCGTATGTGACGCTCCATAGTAGATTTCCGGAGGGATCATATTTCATCGTCAGAAAATCGGATGTGGACGAACCACTGAAGGTCGATGCGCCTAGGCAGATATCTCCTTGGTAGTCGATCGCGATCTTGATCGCCGAGCTGGAACCTCCAATGAAGGTTTGGCTCCAGATCAACCCTCCTGAAGAATCGTATTTCTCGGTCAGTACGCCAGAACCTCGCCCCGTGAGATACACTTCGTTCGCCGACGAAACCGCGATTCCGTTCGCGGCACTCCCCCCATTGCTCGACGTCACGGACCATTGAAGCGCGCCGCTCCCGTCATACTTTGCCGCCCCGAACCTGCTGATCCCATCTCCTGCAGTAATGTAGGAGTTTCCTGCGGCATCAAGAGCTACATCGGCATCTCCGTCGATGGCCCAGCGCGTTCCTGGTAAAGTACTGGTCCAAACGACATTCCCAAAGGAGTCGTACTTGATAAGACGGTGAGAGTTCAGAGGCGAGCCGAATTGCCCGGCGACGAACACGTTCCCTGATCCGTCGACCGCCACATTCCGCCCTGTATCTTCTCCACCACCATCGAAGGTGACCGACCAAGCGATGAGAGGCGGTTGTTCAGCGCAAGCGACAACGCTCCCAAACATGAGCGGGGAGGACGCGAGCAGGCAGGACGCGAGGCCGATACGCAATCGTGCACCACAAATGGTCATATGCCTGACGGCATCGTATCACATAAGACGAACCATGCAATCTGTCTGCAAACAGGTGGCGTGCCCCAGAGCTGCCCTGGAATTACTCCGCTCGCCGGATCGTTGTTTGCCGGTGGGAAGAGCGGGGAACGCAGGCTCCAGCGCCATTTATGCGCGGCAAGCGACGGCGATGGATTGGAAACGCCATGAACTCCGAAACCACCACAACGCTTCTGATCGCCTTCATCGGGGCCCTGGTCTTCGGGCTGGGCGCCATGGTGCTCGCTTGGCGCAGCCCAAGGCCCCCCCGCTTCACGTTGCCAAGCGCAGAAACGGCTGATCTCCGAGGCGCGACCGGAGGCTCCGGTCGTAACCATGGGGGGTACTTGTCAACGTCCGCCGTCAGCCCGCCCGAAGCGCCTCGCTGAATCGATGGGTCATAAACCGCCGATCAGAAGATTCCCGGATTCCCGGAGCGAACGGCCGCCCAAGGAACCAACTCCACGCCCCCGCCGGCGTCCACGCGGCGGTCACCGGAGTACACCACCCACCCTCGCCGCAGCGTGAGATCGGCCATGCAAGACCGCAGGCCCGTGAGCTGGCGGGCCTCCACGTTCGCCGCCAGCTTGATCTCGATCGGGTACATCCGCCGCCCGGCCACGATCAAGAGGTCCACCTCCGCTCCCGCGTGAGTCCGCCAGAAGCACACCTCGATCCTCCCCAGCCGGTCCGCGGCGAGGCCCGCCAGCTCTTCGATCACGAGTCCCTCGAAGGAAGACCCCCGCCGGGGCCAGGAGGAAAGCTCGCCGGGAGTCCACAACCCGGCAAGCCGGTGCAGCAGCCCGCTGTCGCGGAGATAGACCTTCGGGGACCGGACCAGCCGCTTGGAGATGTTGGCGTAGTACGGCGGCAAACGCCGCACCATGAAGGTCGCCTCCAGCGTATCCAGGTACCCCTGCACGGTGTGAAACGAGACCCCGAGACCGCGCGCCAGGTCGGACACGGTGAGCAAGCCGCCATGCACCTGGGTCAGCATCGTCCACAGCGTGCGAACCCGGGGGGCAGGCAGACGCACCCAGCATGGGGAGCTCCCGCTCGAGGAACGCCGTGACGTACGCGTCGAGCCACCGCCGTTTCGCCCCCGCCCCGCGCAGGGCATGGACCGGAGGGAAACCTCCCCAGAACCACCGGTCGGGAGATCGTGCCGCGGAGAGTTCGGATATCCGGAAGGGCGTGAGTTCAAGGAAGCCGACCCGGCCCGCGAGAGTTTCCGACGCGGTGCGCAGGAGGGGGGGAGACGCCGACCCCAGCAGGACGAACAGTCCACGCCGGGAGGGCGTGCGCCGCGAGCGTGCTCTTCCCGCACTGTCGTGGCCCCTGGATCAGCACCACGGGGAACGTCCGCAACATGGCGTGGAGCTGCGCTTCCTGCGCCCGGGGAACAAGACGCATACCTTGTATTTTGGAACCAAAGGTTCGTAATTGCAGGTCTCCCCTCACGGGGTCCACGGTCCAACCGCGGGAACCGCGCCGCCCTCTCCCGCAGTCGGACCGCCCGAACCGACCTGCCGCACGGCAGGGCGCCATGCATTGATTGAAAGCTCATCACAGTATGATGAGATTTCAATGTGATAGAATATTGACATGATCAGGCGTACGCCGCACCTCGCCGCGGTTCGCCGGCTTCTGGCCGGCTCCCCCGTCGTCGCCATCCTGGGCGCCCGCCAGGTCGGGAAGACCACCCTGGCCCGGCAGGTGGCGCGCGCCGCCGGCGCGCGGGCCGCGTGGTTCGACCTGGAGGATGACCGCGACGTGGCCCGGCTGGCGGAACCCCTGCGGGCGCTCGAGCCGCTCCGGGGACTCGTGGTGCTGGACGAGATTCAGCGGCGGCCCGAGCTGTTCCCGGCGCTGCGGGTGCTCGCGGACCGGCTGGGGAAGCCGGCCCGTTTCCTGGTCCTCGGAAGCGCCTCGCCTTCCCTGCTGCGGCAGGGCTCGGAATCGCTCGCGGGGCGGATCACCTTCCACCATCTCCCACCGCTTTCGCTCCGGGAAACCGGACGCGGCGCGCGGGACACGCTGTGGCTGCGCGGCGGCTTTCCCCGGAGCTTCCTCGCCAGGACCGACGCGGAGAGCCACCGCTGGCGCAAGGATCTCGTCGCCACCTTCCTGGAGCGCGATCTCCCCCAACTGGGGATCGGCATCCCCGCCCCGACGCTGCTGCGCTTCTGGAAGATGCTCGCGCACTATCACGGCCAGGTCTGGAATGCCTCGGAGTTCGCCCGTTCGTTCGGCGTGAGCGACATGACGGTCCGCCGCTACCTCGACGTGCTCGCGGCGACGTTCATGATCCGTCAGCTTCCCCCCTGGCACGAGAACCTCGCGAAGCGCCAGGTCAAGTCACCGAAGGTCTACTTCCGCGACTCGGGCCTGTTGCACTGGCTGCTCGACGCCCCGACGATGGAGGACCTGTCGGTTCACCCGCGGGTCGGCGCGTCCTGGGAGGGATTCGCGCTCGAGGAGGTGCTCAAGCGGATCGGACCCGATGGGGAGGGTTGCGCCTTCTGGGCCACGCACGCGGGGGCGGAGCTGGACCTGCTCGTGACCCGCGGCCGCCGGCGGGAGGGATTCGAGTTCAAGCACACCGCGGAACCCGCGGTGACGGCCTCGATGCGCGTCGCGCTCAAGGATCTGCGCCTGGACCGGCTGACCGTGGTCCACGCCGGCGACGCCTCCTATCCGCTGGGCGACCGGCTGCGGGCCGTCCCGCTCGAGCGGCTCGCCGGCGAGCTCCCCCCGGCCTGAAGCGGCCGTCGCGGGGGGGCCGCCCAGAGCCGGTCCGCGAGCGCGCGCGTCTTGCGGCCGAGGAATCCCATGGGGTCGGCGCGCGCCCGCGCATGCGCTGCGGGGTCGTCGAACGTGACGTGCCGCCTTCCGCGCAGGAACGGCTCCCGCCGCGCCGGCGTGCTCTTGCCCACCTGGCGCATGCCGATCACCGCCGCGACGGGGAGGCCGGCCAGGGCCGCCTCCAGCCGGGGCGCGAGACGGAGTCAGCCGGCTCGAAGCGCCTTGAGGAGCGCGGCGATGTCGGGGGGAAGGGGGCTCTGGAACTCCAGCTCCTGGGCCGTCAGCGGGTGCGTGAACTCCAGCCGGGCCGCGTGCAACGCCTGCCGGTCGATCCCCGCGACGCGCGCGGCGTCGCCGCCGTACGTGCGGTCTCCCAGGACCGGCCAGCCGAGCGCTCCGAAGTGGACGCGAATCTGGTGCGTCCGTCCGGTCCCCAGCGTGACCCGCACGAGGCTGGCCCCTCGACTGGGCTCGGGGCCGATGCGGGACGGACCTGCCCCCTTGAAGCGCTCGATCACCTCGTAGAAGGTCGTGGATCTCTTGCCGCCGGAGGAGACCACGGCGAACTTCTGGGGATCCCGGGGATCGCGCGCCATCCCCGCCTGGATCGTCCCGCGCGGGGGCTTGGGGATCCCGCGCACGACCGCGAGGTACTCCCGCGTCACGGCGCGCTTGGCGATCATCCTCACCAGCGCCCAGTACGCCTCGTCGGTCTTGGCCACGATGAGGAGGCCCGACGTGTCGAGGTCGAGCCGGTGCACGAGGCCCGGGCGATGGGCCCCGGCCGCGGCCGCCAGCGGCATCTTCATGCCCAGGAGGATGTTCACCAGCGTGCCCCCGCCGCGGCCCGCGCCCGGGTGCACGGAGAGTCCCGCGGGCTTGTCGACCACCGCGAGGTGCTCGTCCTGAAAGACCACCGGAACCGACCCCGGCTCGGCCGCGACCCCCGCCGGCGGAGCCGGCGAGGGCTCCCCTTCCAGCACGTCGCCCATCCGGCCGTGCCGGCGCGGCTGGCCCACCGCGCCGTTGAGCGTCAGCTCGCCCGACCCGAGCAGCTCCACCGCCCGCCGCCGGGATACCGCGAGCGCCTTCGCCACCCACGCATCCACCCGCGCGCCCGCGATCTCCGCGTCGGCGGTGAGTCTCACGCGGGCTTCGCCGGCATCGGGCGATCGCGACCGATCAGCGCGCCGAATCGCTCGGGCGTCACGATCCTGATCCGGCGAAAGCGACGCAGCGAGAGCAGGCCGGAGGCGTCGCCGGTGACGATGAACTGCGCGTGACCAGCCGCCGCGGCGGCCAGGAACTTGTCGTCATCCGGATCGGGCGAAACCGCCACCGGGGGCGGCGCGGCGACGACCTCGGCGACCTCCCACAGGAGAAACGCGATGTCGGCCGCGGCATTCCCGAGGCCGTAACGGGCGAGGTGCGGCCGGGAGATGACCTCGAGCACCTCCTCGTTGACGGCCGGGCTGGTCACCAGCCGGAATCTTCGCTCGCGCGCGGCGCGCAGCACGGCGCCGGGCGGCCCGCCCGCGTTGATCAGTCCGGAAACGATGACGTTGGTGTCGAGAACCGCCCGTGGTGATCTAGGAGGCGCGCGCACGCCGGACTTCCCGGATCGCCGCGCGCACGTCCACGGCCAGCCGCTTCGGGTCCACGCTCCGGTTCCGCGCCCACATCCGCTCCACGGCCTTCCACGGATCGTAGGATTTCAGCGCCTTGCGCGCCAGGATGGCGCCGAGGCAAAGCTGGTTGATCGAGCGGCCGTCCTCAAACGCCTCCCGGGCGAGGTCCCGATGCAGCTCCGGAGGCACCCGGATCATGATCTTCCCGCTGAATGTTCTCATCCTTGTAATGATAGCATGCTAGCAGATCGCGTTTCGAGAACGCGGCGCCGGCCCGTGGGGGGGCCCGGACGCGGCCCGCGTCAGCGATAGACGTCCTTCCGATGTCCAATCGTCACAACCCAGACCCGCCGGTCATCGACCTCATAGACGATGCGATACGGCCAAGCGCGATACGTCCGCGAGCCTTCAAGTTCGCCCTTCAGTTTCTTTCCAAGCGAGGGCTCAGACGCGATTTCCCGCAGCGCATCCATGATCCGAGTTCTCGCCGCCGCGTCCAGGCGTCCCAGCCTCCGCTCCGCGCGGTTGGAGAGGTCAACGCGACGCACGCAGGGGTTTCCCGAATACCTCCTCGAACGACCGAGTGCGTCCCTTGCGAATGTCCTCCTGACCGGCGCGGATGTCCCGCATCAGCTTCTTGTCAGAGAGGATTTCGACCGTCTCCATCCACTCCTCGAACTCCTCCGCGCTCATCAGCACCGACTGCGGCTTACCATCCTTGGTCAAGATGTACCGATTGCGGAGCCGTTCGGTCTTATCCGTGAGCTGAAACAGCTGCTTTCGCGCATCGCTCACCTTCAGGGTTTGGGTCATGTCCATGGCCTCCGAACGTACGTTTATGCGTACATCATACCATCGTCGCCACGGCGGGATGGCCGGTCTCCCGGGCCAGGTCCGCGGCGGTGCGGCCGTCGTCGGTCGCGAGCGCGGGTTCCGCGCCACGCTCGAGCAGGAGCCGGACGAGCGCCTCGTCGCCATGCAGCGCCGCCGCGTGCAGCGCGGTGAAGCCCTTCTGCTGCCGGGCGTTCGGGTCCGCGCCGTGGTCGAGCAGCGCGCGCGCGATCGTCAGGCGCGCGGCCGCGTCCGCCCCCGCCACGGCCGAGTGCAGCGGCGCGACCCGCGTCTCGTTGTCCGCGGCCTCGTTCACCGGCGCCCCTTCCTTGACGAGCCAGACGGCCGCCGCGGTCCGGCCGAAGAAGCACGCGAGGTGCAGCGGCGTGAACCCGTCCGGCGAGCGCGCCGCCAGCACGAGGGGATCGGCGCGCACCGCGGTCTCGAGCGCGGCTCGGTTCCCCTCCGCCGCGGCTCCGAAGATGCCGGTCCAGCGGACGTCAACCGTCACGGCGTCGCACCAGGAAGAGCACGACACCGGACGCGCCCGCGACCAACGCGAGCCACTGGGACGGCGACAACCCTCCGAGCGCGGCTCCCCGCGGATCGTCCCGCGTGAACTCCACCGCGAAGCGCAGCGCGCCGTAGCCGAGCAGATAGGCGGCGAGGATGCGGCCCGTGCGGCCCGGCGCGCCCGGCCGCAGGAAAGAGAGCGCCGCGCCCAGCGCGACGAGCCCGCCCGCCTCGAAGAGCTGCGCGGGCATGCGCGGCAGCCGGTCCACCTCGGGCAGCACGATCCCCCAGGCCGCGGCCTTGCCGTAGCAGCAGCCGTTCAGGAAGCACCCGAGCCGTCCGAGCGCGTGCGCGAAACACAGGGGCGGCGCGATCAGGTCGCCGAACGCGAGGGCCGGCAACCCGCGCCGGCGCAGCCACCACAGCCCCCCGGCCACGCCGCCCGCGAGCCCGCCGTAGAAGATGAACCCGCCGCGGATCACCGCGAGGGCCTCGCGCCAGTCGAAGACCACGTCGTTCCAGGCGGCGGCCAGGTAGGCGAGCTTCGCGCCGAGCAGCGAGAGCGCCAGGATCGGAAGCGCGCCGTCGTGGACCTGGCTTGAGGTGTAGCCGAAGGCCGCGGCGCGCCGGGCCGCCAGCCAGATGCCCAGCAGGAAGGCCGCCGCCATCATGAAGCCGTAGGTGTAGATGGTGACCGGGCCGACCGCGATCAGCACCTTCCACACGGGGGCTCAGGCTCCCGCGGGCCTGCGCAGCGTCCAGAGCAGCAGCGCGGTGCCCACCGTGATGCACGAATCCGCCACGTTGAACGTGGGCCAGTGGTACGACCCGATCCAGCAATCCAGGAAGTCCACGACCTCCCCGTACCGGACCCGGTCCACGAGATTGCCCACCGCGCCCCCGAGGATCAGCCCGAGCGCGGCGCGGGCTGCCGGCATGTGGCCGGCATCGTGGAACATGCGCCACAGGAGCCACCCCGCCGCCGCCGCGGTGGCCACGAAGAACGGCAGCCGCCAGCGCCACGCCACGTCGGCGAGCAGGCCGAACGCCACGCCGGGATTGCGGACGTACGCGAGGTAGAACACGCCGGGGATCAGCGTGA
>CAYHEI010000073.1:0-8077 GCA_964355385.1 uncultured bacterium
GCAAGGTGCTGACCGCGGCCGAGTACTCCGCGCGCTACGCGGAGTTCGTTGCCGCGATGAAGGCGGTGGACCCCTCCATCCGGATCGGACCCGCGGCGGTGAATTTCGGGCCGGGATCGTTCGGGGAAGCCGTGCTCCGTGACCACGCGGACCTCGTGGATTTCTTCCCCGTGCACACGTACCCCGTCGTGGGCAGCGATCCGGTCGAGGTCGCGTTCGAGAAACTGGCGACCCTGGGGACGCAGGTCGAGGAGGTGCGCGCCACGATGCGCCGGGTGGCGCCCGCCCGCGCCGCCACCATCCCGATCACGTACACGGAATGGAACGGGGGGACGCACCAGGGGGCGGGCGACCTGACCAGCGCGCTCTGGTCGTGCCTGTGGATCGGGGAGCTCTTCCGCCACGGTATTGAGAGCGCCAACGAGTGGGACGCCCTCTCCCAGGGCGACGGCGGGTACAACTGGATCACCGGAAGCGTCAAGGCCTGGCGCCGGAGCCAGTACTGGGCGTTCTGGCTCTGGTCCAAGCGGATGGGGGACACGCTGCTCTCGGCCACCGTGACGGGCGGGCCGCTGCTCTCCGTGGTGGCGACCCGGGGACCGGATGAGGTCGAGGTGATGCTGGTGAACCGCGACCGGGACCGGCCCGTCCGGGCGCACGTCCGGCTCCCCGGGTTCGCCGCGGGAACCCGGGGACGGGTCACGACGCTCTCCCCGCGGGAGTACCTCTGGGATGACGCGGCCAATCACCCGCGCTGGAGCCGCGAGCCGGATACCGCGGAGCTGGCGGCGGGCGAGACCTTCGACGTCACGGTCCCGCCGTACAGCGTGGTGGTGGCCGCCGTCCCGGCCCGAGGCGCCGCGGTCCCTCCCGCCCCCGTCCGGCGTGCCGCGACGGGGACGCCGCGCCTCGGCATCAGCCTTCCCGCCGAGGCGTACGCCGAAGGCGTGATCGGCGGCTGGGTGTACGCGACGCAGGCGGATGGAACGCCGTGGCCCGAGCCGCTCCCGGACGCCGCGCTCTCGGCGCTCGGCCCCGCGACCCTGGTGCGTCCGTCCGTCCGCCTCGCGGAAGCCGCGGGCCGGATCGCGTTCATCCCCGCGGGGACGGGACTTGCCACGATCCGCGCGACGCTGGGGCAGACGACCGCCTCGGCCACGCTCTATCTCAAGCCCGCTGTCCCCAAGCCGGTGGTGCTCTGGGAGTTCGAGACGGCGGCGCTCGATCCGGCTCACTACACGTCCGAGTGGAAGCTCGCCACCGATCCCACCGTGCGGCCCAATCAGTACGTCGCCCGGATCGAGTTCGGGGGGCTCGCGCCCGGAGGCGACAAGCGGCGCATCGTCCTCAAGATCGAGGATTTCCCGGCCAAGGAGAAGCTCGATCGCCGGGGCATCCGCGGCGTCTTCTTCGACGCGGCCCTGGCCTCGTCTTTCGCGTGCGCCGACCCGGCCGCGAGCCTGGAGATCGTGATGCAGTCGCCCGACAACTGGTGGATGAGCCTGGGAACCGTGCCGGTCGCGAAGCTCACGACGGAGTGGTCGACCTGGACCCTGCCGGTCAAGGACGAGCGCCATCTCGCCGCCGTCGGCAACGCGTTCAACGTGTGGATCATCCTGCACGGCGCCAAGCCCGTCTTCGGCGCGCTCTATCTCGACCGCGCCGGGCTGCTGGTGCGGTAATATTCGTGGACGCAAGCAAGAATTGTCTCAAGGGGGACATCATCGAAGAATCCTTGGACAATCCGGACATCCTCAAGCGTCTGCACATCATCTCGACACGAGTTGAACAAACGACTCTCGAGCACCGAACGCCGTGGCTTTCGCGCTGGACCTTGCGCGAGGTCTCGATACCGGAACACGAAGCGCAGGGCGTCGCCGAGGAGTTGAGCCGGTGCCTCGATCGGGGCCATGGCGGCTCATGGTATGCCGATTTCAAGAACGACAGCGTCCATTACGTCATCTACGTCGACAAAGTGTTTCGCCTGGACCGGAAGAGCGAGGAGCAGTACGAGGAAGTCCGCCGGTATGGGATCTCCCTCGGCATCCCGGAACATCAGCTGGTTGTTTTCGGTCGATGAATCCGATCCGCCGCCGGCTTACGGGCCGGCGTTGATTGCCAGGGACGTAGAACCCGAAACGGGGATACTTCCGCGCAACCGGATGTCGCGGGAGGAGGCGCCCACCGGGATGTCGAAGATGCCGGGTTCCACCGTCCAGGCCTTGCGGCCGGGATGCCAGAAGGCGAACGCGTTGGGGGGCAGGTTGACCGTGACACGTGAGGACTCGCCCGGTGCGAGCACCACCTTGACGAATCCTTTCAGCTCCTTGGGCGGCCGGGGAACACTGGGGCTGCGCTGGCCGACGTACACCTGCGCGACTTCCGCGCCCGCGCGCGCGCCGGTGTTCCTCACGGTGAAGGACACCATGACCGGCTCCTGCTCGGCGGCCGGCGCGACCTTGAGGTTCTCGTATTCGAAGGTCGTGTACGAGAGCCCGTGTCCGAAGCAGAATTGCGGCTCGACGCCCGCGCGATCGTACCCGCGGTATCCGACGAAGATGCCCTCGCCGTAGACGGCGCGTTTGGCTCCGGCGTCCTCGTCCCGCATGTACCAGGGAGCGCTCGGGTTGTCCTCCGGCCGCCGTTCGAACGTCGCCGGCAGCTTGCCCGAAGGGTTGACGACGCCGAAGAGGATGTCCGCGATCGCCCGTCCGCCTTCCTGCCCCGGGTACCAGACGTGGAGAAGGGCGGGAACCCGGTCGAGCCAGCCCGACCAGCTCACCCCGCCGCCGCCGAAGAGCAGCACGATCGTCCGCGGATTGGCCTCCGCCACCGCGCGAATCAGCTTCGCCTGGCCCGCGGGCAGCGCATAGTCGCGGTCCCCCCCCTCGCCTTCTCGGTCCTGGTTGAATCCGATGCAGACGACGGCCGCATCCGCGCCGCGGGCCGCGGCCACCGCCGCGTTGAGGTCCGGCGCGCCGCGGGCGAACGTCGCGCTGATCCCCGGGACCTGCCGGATGCCGTCGTAGACGCTGACGGCGCGGGACGGGTACATATGCGAGCTCCCCCCGCCACCCCAGACCGCCGGATGGCCGTTCGGCCCGATCACCGCGATCCGGCGACTCGACGCGGGATCGAGCGGCAGGACGGCCCCGCTGTTCTTGAGCAGCACGATTCCCGCGCGCGCCGTGTCGAGCGCGGTGGCGACGCCGGCCGGATCGTTTGCCGGGATGTCCTTGCGTTCCTGCGGCCGGTCCAGGAAGCCCGCGGCGATGATCGTGGTCAAGATGTGGCGGACCTTGTCGTCGATCAGGCTGGCCTTGAGCGCGCCGCTCTCGATCAGGGGCAGCAGCCGGGTCTTGTTCATGAACTCCGCCTTCGGCATTTCGAGGTCCAGCCCGCCCGTCGCCGCGCCCAGCGCGTCGTGGGTCGCGCCCCAGTCGGACAGCACGATGCCGGTGAAGCCCCATTCCTTTCGCAGTACTTGGATGTTCAGGAAGGGATGCTGGGTGCAATGCACGCCGTTCACCTTGTTGTACGCGTCCATCACGCATTGCGCGCCGCCGTCCCGGATGGCTGCCTGGAACGCCGGCAGGTAGATCTCCCGCAGCGTGCGCTCGTCCACCTGTGCGTCCACCGCGTCGCGGTCGTTCTCCTGGTTGTTGCAGGCGAAGTGCTTGACGGTCGCGAGCACGCCTTCGGCCTGGATGCCCTTGACCTCGGCGGCGGCGATCCGGCCGGCCAGGTACGGGTCCTCGCCCAGATACTCGAAGTTGCGACCGCCCTGGGGCGTCCGGTACATGTTCATCGCGGGTGCCAAAAGGACATGGACGCCGCGGCCGCGGGAGTCCCGCCCCAGCGCGGTGCCGTACCGCTCCGCCAGCTTCGGGTCGAAGGATGCCGCGAGGCAGATCGCGGCGGGGTAGGCGGTGAGCCGGACGCCGACCGGGCCGTCCGACATCTTGATGCGGGGCACACCGAGCCGTGGGATCTCCCGGATAGAATAGCCGTGGAAACCGCCGAGCGCATCGATCCTTTCCTCAAGGGTCATCCGGTGCAGGATGTTCTCCGCCCGTTCCGCCGGATCGGCCACGACGGCGGCAGCCAGCGAGGCGATGAGGGCCAGGGCAGCGACGAACAGGGGGGCCATCTACAAGATCATTCTACGGCTTCAAGAAGCAACCGGTCGGCGGCGGGTTGCATGCTACATTGGCCTCGGTGAACGAGCGCAACAGCATGATGAATCCGATCCGCCGTCGGCTCATGGCGGTCGCCCGACGGTACGCCCTCCCGTTGCGCCGTCGGCCGGGCGTCGCCGGCCTGGTCGTCTACGGCTCGCTGGCGGGCGACCCGGCGGAGCTGACGTCCTTCTCGGACGTGGACATCGCGGTCATCCTCGATCGCAGGATGCCCGCGCACTTCACCGAACACCGCCTCGCGGGATCGATCAAAGCCGATCTCCTGCTCTTCTCCATCCGCCGGTTGCGGCGGATCGCGGGCCGGAGTCCCAAGCAACTCGCGGCCAGCACGTGGACGGAGAACCTGCTCGTCAAGGGATTGCTCCAGGGAGGCCCGGACACCATCCTGCACGACCCGCGTGGCGAGATCGCCCGAGCGAAGCAGCGGCTCGCGGCGCGAACGTCCTGGCGCGCGACAGCCCGATTGCAGGCCCGCGGATCGCTCCAGGTGGCGCGGCGCGAGATCGCCGGGGCGCGGAGGCACCTGGCGGCCGGGCGCTGGCAGCGCGCCCACGGCATCGTTCAGTACGTCCTCTGGCTCGTCACCGATGCGATGCTTCAGGCCGCCGGCACCAAACGGATTCCGGTGGCGGCGCGGCGGCGTGGAGCGCCTGAGTTCGGGCGATTGGTCCTCCGGCTTCGCGCCCTGCTGACCAATGGCCACGCCGCGGTCGCCGCCTCCCTGCGGGCCGACGACGCGCTCTGGGCGTGGATTCGCCGGGAGGTCGATCGTCCCTTGCTCGTCCGGCTCCGGCGGGCCGGAGTCCGGTCGCCCGCCAAGTTGGAGTTCCACGGATCCTATCGGGGGTTCTGGTCCGGCAACCGGGTGCACGAATTCGGCCGGCTCCTGGCCGAGCCGGTCCTGTCGCTGAAGTGGGCGCGGCATCGCCTCCGGCGCGGCGACCTGTACGGCGCGCTGGAGGTCCTCGCCTATTTCTGCGCCCCCTGGCGGCAGCGTTTGCGGCTGCTGTCGCTGGCGACCGCGCTGGAACGTCGGGGATTCCGGGTCCGGCCGTTGATCCGGCAGGCGATGCGCTCGCCCGCGTATCGCCGTCTCGCCGCGGTGGCCGGCCAGGCTGAGGGTGACGCCTGGGCCCGTGGCGACCGGCCGGCGGCGGCCCGCGCGGCCGTGCGCTTGGCCGGGCGGTTGATGCGAGTCTCGTCGTGAGGGCAGGGAGGAATGCGTCGAGCAAGGGTGGCGCGGGATCGAGGGACGCCGGGTCATCATGCCCCGGTGCAAGGCTTCGCGCGTCGCTCGCCGAGAATGTGAATATGTTAAGTATGACCCTCTCTTGCCTGTTGCTGGCGGGGGGGATCGCGGCGGCGGCGGCGCCTCCGCGGCTTCCCTCGCTGGCCAGGATCAACGGCCTGCTGGACCAGGCGCGCGATCTGGAGCGCAAGGGCGACTACGCCCCGGTCATTCCGCTGTACGCGGGCGTGCTCGCGGAGTGCGGGGAACCGGCGCCGCGGCACCTGTGGCACGTCGCGGCCAAGGCGTTCGTCCAGACCGGCAACGCGCAGTTGGCCCTCGGGCGGCTCGACGAGGCGCAGGCGGCGTACGAGCAGGCGCTGACGCGCTGGGGCGGTGCGTACGAGACCGCGGTCCGGCAGTACGTGCTCCGCGCGCGCGCGCTGACCGGGCGGATCGCGGAGATCAGGCGGATGCGGGGGGAGACCCTTCGACCCGGCTCAGGGCCGGCGGTGGCCGTGCCGGACGAGAAGTCCGGGACGGCGCGCGAGTCGAACGAGCGCGAACCCCTGCTGCTGCTCACGGAACGCAATGCCGGCGGTGGAGGAACGACCGGCGCGCGCGGGTACGAGGTGCGCGTGTTCGACGGCGACGAGGCGAGCCTGGAGCGCCGGGCGGAACAGAAGGCGACCGCGGCGGGGCGCAAGATTCTCGAGACCGGCCGGGATATGGCGTTGACTAGACGGGAGGTCCTGCCGGGAAGCTGCTGGGACTACATCGACGCCGTCTTCACGCGAGCGGGATTCGGGGAGCGGAAGCGCGCGGTGGTGTCCAAGTGCCCCAAGGCGGGGCCGTTCCTGGACGTGCACTTGATCCAGGCGGGTGACTGGCTCTACTACCGCAACCACTCGTTCGGCGACATCGAGCACAGCGGGATCTTCGTCGACTGGATCCAGCCCGCGTCCAAGGTCGCGCTGATCCTGAGCTACCCGGGGCAGGGACGGCAGGAGCCGGCCCGCTTCCGCCCGTACGAGTTGTCCAGCGTCTTCCGGATCACTCGGCCCGCGCTTCGCTGACCGCCGGCGCGGGAGTTGACTCGCCGCCGGGGGGGTGACAAGCTGACCGCGATGTCCCGACTGGCGGTTCTCGGGGGGAAACCCGAATGCCGGATCACGTGGCCGACGTGGCCGGTGTTCGACAAGAGCGAGGAGCGCGGGCTGCTCCGGGTGCTCCGGTCGGGCAAGTGGTGGAAGGGAGCGAACGTCGCGGAGTTCGAGCGGCGGTTCGCGGCCTTCCAAGGCGCGCGGTACGCGGTCACCACGAATTCCGGGACGACGGCGCTCGAGGCCGCGGTCTCGGCCGCGGGAATCGGACCGGGCGACGAGGTGATCGTGCCGGCGTACACGTTCATCGCCACCGCGAGCCCGGTCGTGCGCGCGGGCGCCGTTCCGGTCTTCGGGGACATCGAGCCCACGTCCATGTGCTTGGATCCCCGCGACGTGAAGCGCAAGCTCTCCCGGCGCACCAAGGCGATCATCCCGGTGCATTTCGCGGGGCACGTGGCGGACATGGACGGATTGCGGGCACTGGCCCGGCCGCGCGGCATCGCGCTCATCGAGGACGCCTGCCACGCGTGGGGCAGCCGCTGGCGCGGAAAGGGCGCGGGGACTCTTGGCGCGTGCGGGGCGTTCAGCTTCCAGATCAGCAAGAACATCACGGCGGGGGAGGGCGGGATGCTCGTGACGGACCACGCGGATGTCGCGGCGCGGGCAGTCGCGTTCACGCACGCGGGCCGGAGAGCGGGGCGCATCTGGTACGAGCACTTCACGCCCGCCACGAATGCGCGCATGACCGAGTTCTCCGCGGCCGTGCTCCTGGCGCAGCTCGCGCGGCTGCCCCGGCAGACGGCCCGGCGGCAGGCGAACGCGCGCATCCTGGACCGCGGGCTGGCCTCGATCCCGGGCCTCCAGCCGCAGGGCACAGACCGGCGGCATGGCCGTCGTTCTTTTCATTTTTATGCCTTTCGTATAGACCAGGAAAAGCTGGACATCACCCGGGAGGCGTTTCTGCGCGCGTTGAGCGCCGAGGGCGTTCCCGGTATGGGCGGCTGGCAATCGCTCGACCGCAACCCGTTGTTCACCGGCAAGGACGGCGGCGCGGGCGTCCCGAGCCGGGGCGGGCCGTGTCCCGTGTCGGATCAGGTCACACGGGACTGCGTCTGGATCACGCATACCGTCCTGCTGGCGCCCGCGTCCGCCATGCGCGCGATCGTCCGGGCGGCCGCGAAGGTGGTGGAGCGCCGCGCGGAGCTGCGGTGAGGGTCGGCCTGGCGGGGATCGAGATCACGCCGCCGCCGAACGTCCCCCTCGACGGTTTTGAAACCCGCACGACGGGCTCGCGTGGCGTCCACGATCCCTTGCGGGCGCACGCGTTGGTGATGGAAGACGGCGCGACCCGGGTCGGGTGGGTGATCGCGGATCTGTCAGGGGTCCCCGCGGCCGTCACGTGTCGGGTGCGCGAGCTCGCCACCGCCCGAGTCGGCGCACCGGCCGACGCGATCATGGTCTCCGCCACGCACACGCACGGCGGGCCGAGCCCGCGGCCCGTGACCGGCGTGCATGTGGCGGCGCCGCTGACCACACCCGTCAAT
>CAYHEI010000073.1:8087-10113 GCA_964355385.1 uncultured bacterium
TGGCGATGGCGGTTATCGGCGAGTCGTTCCAGGCGCGGCCCGTGACCGGCGTGGACGCGGATCTGGCGGCCCACGCGCGCTGGTTGGACCGGTTGCCCGGGCTGCTCGCGGACGCGCTCGCCGCCGCCGCGGACGGGCTGGCGCCCGCGTCGCTCGGCTGGGGCCGGGCGGCGTGCACGGACGTCCAGCACAACCGCCGCTTCCACATGAAGGACGGCACGGTGAAGATGGTCTGGGACACGTTCGATGAGCACGACGTCTCGTGGCTGGGACCCGTGGACCCCGCCGTGCAGGTCATGACGATCCATGGCGGCGAGCGGTTGCGCGGCGTCCTGGTCCAGTTCGCGTGCCACCCGACGGTCCTGGTGGGGGATAACCTTCTCATCACCGCGGACTGGCCGGGAGTGATGCGGGAGGAGCTACGAACGCTGTGGGGCGCGCCGGAGCTGTGGGTGGGCGTCGCGCAGGGCTGCTGCGGCGACATCACGCCCAGCCCGCCGCGGGGGACGTACCCCATCTGCGAGGAAAAGGGAAAGGCGATCGCGCGGCACGCGGCGCGGGCGGTGGCGCGCGCCGAGCCGGCGCGCGGAGACGCCGTGGCGGCGGCGCGCGTGCCGGTACGGCTGCCCCGCAAGCGGCCGGGATTCGATCCCGCGTTCACCGGCGACTTCTACGACGCCGAGGTGCAGGCGCTGCGGGCCGGCGAGCTCGCGGCGGTAGGGCTGCCCGGCGAGGTGTTGGTGGACATCGGGCTCGAGATCAAGGCGCATTCGGAGTTCCGGGGAACCTTCGTCGGGAGCTACGCCAACGACTACGACGACGCCGAGCTGGGGTACATCCCCACGGCGCGGGAGTACGCGGGCGGCGGGTACGAGGTCGGTGCGGCGCGCGTCGCGCCCGGTGCCGACGCGATCCTGGTCGCGGCCGCGCGCGATGCGCTGGCACGGCTCGGTCCGCCGGTCTGATACGCTGGGAATCGTGAACCGGCGCGACGCTCACGGAATCTGGCGTACTGCGGGGACCGCGCACCGGCGCTCGCGCAAGGTCATCGTCGGCACGATGACCAAGGGGTTCTGGGGTCCGTTTCCGGGCCTGCCGCGGCGGCTGGAGGAGCTGACGGATTGGATCGGCCGGATGGCGCGCGAAGCGCGGCGCCGCTATGGGCGCGGGCTGGACCTCGCGGTGCTCTCTGAATCCGTCGTCAACGGCGAGCCCGGCACCGACGCGTTCGCCCATTCCGCGCGGCTGGACGGGATGGTGCGGGAGGCGCTGGCCGCCGCTGCCCGGCGCCACCGCTGCTACGTCGTCGCGGGGATGAACCTGCTGGAGGACGCCCGCCGCCAGAAATGCTCGAACGTCGCGGTGCTCCTGGACCGCGGGGGGCGGGTGCGGGGGATTTATCGCAAGATGCACCCCGTGCCGAGCGTTCCCGGCCGTCCGGTGTCGCTGGAAGGCGGGATGAGCCCGGGGCGCGAGGCCCCGGTCTTCCAGTGCGACTTCGGCCGGCTCGGGATCCAGATCTGTTACGACGTGGAATTCGACGAAGGCTGGAACGAGCTGGCCCGGCACAACGCCGAACTCGTCGTGTGGCCGACGCAGTCGCCCCAGCTCGCACGGCCCGCCGCGCGTGCGCTGCGCCACGGCTACCACATCGTCTCGAGCACCTGGAAGCGCAACGCATCCATCTTCGATCCGATGGGCCGGGTGGCGGGCCAGGTGCTGGCACCGCGCTCCGTGCTCGTCGCGGAAATCGACCTGAGCTGGGCGCTCGTCGGCTGGCAGCCGGCCCTGCGCGGTGGCGCGCTCTTGCGCGAACGGTTCGGCCGGCGCGTGGGCTTCCGCTATCACGAAGAGGAGGACCGCGGGCTCTTCTGGTCCAACGATCCCCGCGTGCCGGTCGGCCGCATGATCCGCGCCGCGGGCCTGATCGACTGGCCCGCGGACCACGCCCGCTCGCTGCGGCTCTACGCCCGCTAGCCCCAATGCCGGTCACTTAAGGGATGCCCGGATCGGATCGCTTCTTCTG
>CAYHEI010000074.1:0-9720 GCA_964355385.1 uncultured bacterium
GTGCGGGCCCGGGGCATGGTGCGCCCCGCGTGGGGTAAGACCCCCGGGAGTCTACGCTGACGGGTTAATCGTCCCGCTGACCGGCGGTTTGGCGCGCTGGAGCGCGCCCGGCAGAGGTGGGTAAACCAGATTAACCACTCGCAAAGCCTCGCTGTAGCCGTAGAATAGATCGTGCTCCGTTGCGTGCTTCCGTTCCTCTGCCTGGGAGCGCTCGCCTCGGCCGCTTTCGCCGCGGACCCGTTGAGCTCCACCGCCCTCTTCGAAGCCGCTCCGGCCGGGAGCACCGTGGCCGCGGAGTCCGCTGCGGGCGGCATGCTCGTCGCGCCGCCGCCGACCGGAGCCACGATGTTGTCGGTGGCGACGGATGCGGGGACGACCATCCCCGCTGAAGGCGCGTCGCCGGCCGCGGCCGAGCCCGTGGGGCCTCCGCCGCCCACCCCGGAGGCGCTCGTCGCGATCGGGGGGGACAAGGCGGTGATCCTGAGCTGGCTGCCCTCGGCGGGAAGCGGCATCCTCGGGTACAACGTCTACCGGACGTCCGCGGCGGGGCGGTACGGTGCGGTGCCCGTCAACCGCTCCATGGTGACCGGCACGGAGTTCACCGACAACGCGGCGAATTCGACCGCCGAGCCGGCGAACGGCACGGTGTATTTCTACACCGTGAAGGCCGTGGACGCCCACGGCCGGCTGAGCCCGGCGTCGGAGGAAGCCCGGGCCCGCCCGGAGGGCGCCGCGGTGATCAGCGAGATCCCCAAGGTCGGGTGGGAGGGGTTCGGGGAAAGCCAGCTGAGCGTGTCCGGGCGCAAGGTCGTCACCATGGGGTTCACCGTGCGCAAGCCCAAGGATGCGCCGGGGACGTCCCAGCTTTCCGGGCCGCAAGCCCAGCGCCTGAACCTGGAACAGCAACTGCAGGTGCGACTGAACGGGAGCGTGGGGAAGAAGATCAACGTGGACGTGGACTACGACGACACCGCGCCCGACCAGACACGCCAGAAGATCTCCGTGGTGTACGCGGGCGAGCCCCAAGAGACCATCGAGCGGGCGGAGTTCGGCGACATCCGCCTGCAGCTCTCGGACACGGAATTCACGGGGTACGACAAGCAGCTCTTCGGCGTGCGGATCCAGGCCCGTCCGATGGAGCGCCTGCGCGTGACCGGCATCGCGACGCAGACGCAGGGCATCAATGCCAGCGAGCAGTTCGTGGGGAACTCCTCCACGCAGGATCTGGCGCTCGCCGACACCGCTTGGATGAGCCACAAGTACTTCTACATTTCGAACCCGGCGACCGTGAAGGCGCGCCTGGGGATCAAGCCGGCCACGGAGCAGATCTGGCGCGACGACGGTAACGCATCCAACAACAACGCCAACACCGTCCGCGTCGGAACGCACTCCTTCGACCTCCTCTACCAGGGCGTGGACTACTCGATCGACTACACGACCGGTGTCATCGTCTTCAACTCCGGCATCTTTTCGCAGTCGACCATCGCGGTCGCCTTCGAGTACGGCGACGGCACCCGGGTGACGTTCGGCTCCGACGAGACCCGGGCGGGGCGGCTCCAGGACGAGGATCCCGCGCATCTTGTCTCGAACTGGGACATCTCGGTTTCCTGGTGGGCGGACACGAACACGCAGGCACACTTGATCTACGACGGCTCGCCGAACGGCACCGGCCAGGGCGACGCGCACATGGTCACGAACTGGTACCAGCTCGGGTATCGCAACATCGTTCCCAAGGAGTTCGACCCCGACTTCACGATCCGGATCCTCGACGCGAGCAACAACGAGGTGACGGGGCTCGTCGAACCGGTCTTCGATTCGGACTTCTACGATTTCGGTATCCTGAAATTGCGCGGCGCGGCGGGGCGCGGCCTCGGCGTGTGCGATCCGCCCGTTCCCTCGCCGCGGCCGCAGTACAGCCTGCTGGCGTGTCCCGCGCTCTGCGGTCCCCCGGCGTCGGAGCAACCGTTCGCGTACGATCCGGCCAACCGCCTGTACTGCCGCGGCGACAACGCCTACATGTACGGCAGCGTGACGACCCGTTCGCTGAAGTACCGCATCAAGATGCACTTCCACACGCGCGTCCTCTCGTACCGCCTCAAGAACATCAGCATCGTGCGCGGGAGCGAGCGTATCGCGATGGACGGGCGTCCGCTGACCCGGGACGTGGACTACTTCATCGACTACGACTTCGGCCAGATCACCTTCCTGCGCCCGGACCAGATCCGCTACGACTCAAGAATTCAGATCGACTACGAGTACCTCCCGTTCGGCGGGCAGTTCCAGAGCTTCCTCTGGGGAACGCGGGCGCAGTACACGATCTCGGACAAGGCGGCGGTCGGGGGCACGTTCCTCTCGAACAATTCGCAAAGCCCCCAGGACGCCCCTTCCCCGTCGGCGGCTCCGAAGACCACCACCATCGCGGGGGTGGACGGCCGCACGTTCCTCTCCCGGCGCGAGCTGTCGAACTTCCTGCAAGTGCTGCCCGGATTCGAGACGAGCGTGATGCCCCTCGAGATGGAGATCCGCGGGGAAGTGGCGCGTTCGGACATCAATCCCAACAGTTTCACCCAGGCGTTTACGCAGGGCGGGTCGGAGACCGGGATCGGCATGATCGACGCCATGGAGGGCGTGGACGACGTGATCGAGGCGTCGGTGGACGCGGCCGCGTGGTTCCCGTCGCCGCAGCCGGTCTGGCCCATCCCCTTGAATCGGACCGAACGGCTCGCCTGGCACACGAGCGACGGGGGGCACCAGCCGGCGACGATCACGCGCTCCCTGGAGCTGCAGTACCAGAACCTGTCGGCGACCTCCTGGGACGGTCTGCGCTACGTCCTCTCGCCGGTCGGACTGGACCTGTCGAACTTCCAATACCTCGAGATGTGGGTGTACGGCGACGGGAACAACGAGCAACTCGCGGTCAGCCTGGGCGTCGTCAGCGAGGATTCCAACGGCAACAACGCCCTGGACACGGAGGATCTCAACCGTGACTTCGCCTTGAACGGCGGCGAAGACGTGGGCATCCCCCCCGGCGGGGCGTACTGGGGCGGGGACGCGCTGTTTCCGTACTTCAGCCGGTGGGTGGCGCCGGGCGCGAAGGTCCTGAACACCGAGGACGCGAACGGGAACGGCTCCATGGACGCGATCAACAAGTACTTCGAGTACCGGGTGACCGTGGACTGGACGGGGTGGAACTACATCAAGATCCCGCTCAGCTTCGACGCCGGGAAGGGGCCGATCACGGTGAGCACCACGCAGGGCCGGCGCACCATCGCGTTCGACAAGCTGGGCGAGCCGAACAAGGCCGTGGTCCGGTCGATGCGCGTCTGGGTCACGGCCCCCCTCGCGGCCCAGCCGATGAGCGGCTCGCTCAAGATCGAGACCCTCGCGGTGACGGGAAACCGCTGGCTCCTGCGCACGGACCCGGGTTCGACGAAGCTCGTGGACAGTTCCGTGTTCAACGTGAGCGCGATCAACCAGGAGATCGACGGGTCCTACGTCCCCTTGCGGACGTTCTACACCTCGCAGGAGGTGGACGCCGAGAAGCGCGAGCAGTCGCTCAAGTTCGACTACAATCTCGCGGACGACAGCGGCGGCTACTACAACGCCTCGCGGTCGTTCCCGTCGGCCGTGAACCTGCTCGATTACAACGAGCTGCGACTCGACCTCTACAAGGCGCGCGTGGCGAACGACGGGGAGTTCCTGTTCGTCCGGGCGGGGGGGGACGACCGCAACTACTTCCAGTACAACATCCCGCTGGACTCCGTGGGCGCGGGCTGGCAGACGCTCGTCGTGCCGCTGCACGACGAGCGGAACCGTCTTAAGGTCGGGAATCCGACGCTCTCGGGGGTGAAGCAGTTCTCACTTGGCGTCATCCGCTACGACCCCCCCGTGGCGAACCTGCCGGAGACGGTCTGGATCAACAACTTGCGGCTGGTGAATCCGGCCCACAAGACGGGCGTGGCGCGGAAGGTCAGCGTGCGGTTCTCGACGCCGCTGGGCGGGACCGGCATCGTGGATCCGAGCAGCGAGATCCTGCCGGCGAACGCGGGCGTCGTCGTGGACACCACCTACCGGGAGCTCGACAACGACTTCCGCATGATCGACCAGCCGGTCTTTCTCCAGAACGACCAGCACCATCGGACCATCGGCACCACGGCGCAGGTCCGGCAGATCCGCAAGCTGCCCATCACCGCGAACATGGAGAGCGCCCGGGACTACGTCGAGCCCCAGCACCGCGCCGACCCGGCGTACGCCGCCTGGCCCGACCACCGGCTGGACGCGTACAAGCTGCAGGTCGTGAGCGAGCACCTGAACCCCGTGGCGGTGGACGTCGGCACGGATCGCGCCGCCGAGTCCGTCCGATTCCTGACGCCTTCCGCGGGAGCGGACTACGACCGGCTCGTCTGGTCGGTGTCGCCTCGGGTGCGCGCGCCCCTGGACGGCTGGCTCCTGTTCGTGCCGCTGGGCGCGGGCGGCGAGATCTCGGGGCTCGGACGGTACTCGAAGGAGCAGTTCGAGTACCTCCCGAGCCTCTACCGGCGCGCCCCGCTGTACAACCGCCGCAACGAGTCCGTGGACGAGCAGTACGACGTGCGGACGACCTATCGGCCTTTCAAGTTCGTGGGGAAGCGCGTGCCGCTGGTCGGCGGGCTCTCCTCTTCCCCCCGGGCGGGCTTCCGCGAATCGCTCACGCGGGGGATCGTGACGTCCAACCAGTCGTCGGGCGAAGCGGCGGCGGATCCCTTCAAGAACCTCCAGCGCTTCCAACTCGTCCAGCAGGAATCGAGCCTGGGCCTCGAGAACCGCCTGGACTCCATCCGCGGACTCAGCCCCTCCTCGAACTATTCGGGCAAGGTCACGCGGAACTTCGTCCTCATGAGCCTGACGACCCAGTCGACGCTCAACAACAACATGGAAGTCCGGCCGGGCGAGTGGATCAAGTTCCTGCGCGATCAGAGCTTCACCGGAGGGTACCTGATCGAGACGAACGCGCAGTACTACGACGTGCCCGAGCCCGGGACCCGATTCGTGAAGGCCGAGAAGGCGATCATCGACAAGGTGCCCGCGCGGGACCAGTGGTGGATCGAGCGGAAGAACGACAAGCTCACCGCGGCGAATTCCTTCGCCGAGACCTACTCGGCCGGCAGCCGCCTGGTGTTCTTCTCGACGATCTCGATCAGCCCCAACTACATGCACCGGGAGGACACGCGGCTGGCGCAGAAGCTGCGCACGCGCCAGGTCAACGAGAGCACGAGCACGCAGCTCTCCCTGCTGCGCGCGGAGCTGATGGGATCGCTCTTCCACTACACGCCCTTGTTCTGGATGCACTTCTCGGGATTCGACGCGACGTACAGCTTCCGGCGGCTGCGCACGTTCGATTCCAAGAACGTCCAAACGCAGATCCAAGAGACCCACACGGCCCAGGCGCAGACCTCCTACGCGCCCATGCGCAACCTGACGGGCAACCTCTCGGTCGCGGGCGACCAGGGCGTCACCCGGTCGGGGGGGACGCCCGCGACGGCGGACGCGGTCGCCGTGAAGGAGGTCGTGACCACGACCCGCAGCCTGCGCCCCGCCGCGAACCTCGCGTACACCACGAACGCGGGGTTCTCGATCCCGCTCATCTGGTGGAAGCTCAAGCTGTCCAATCTGATCACGATCAGGCATAATTTTCAGATGAACTTCGTCGAGGAGCACGCGCCGACGGAGGGGGCCGGGAACAAGCGCAAGCGCGAGATCCAGGACGTCACGGAGTTCGAATACGAGGTGATGCGCGGGGTGAACTTCCGCATCCGGGCCCAGTACGACAAGGTCAAGGACTACAAGTCGCCGATCGCGAGCTTCGAGGCGTTTTCGGTCTTCGGGACTTTTCTGTTCAACTTCTGATGAAGATCCTCGGGATCCTCCTCATGTTCGCAGCGGGGCCGGCGGGGGCGGCGCCGTGGGGCGTGACGTCGTATGCGCACGAGGGCGACGGGTGGGTGGCACTGTGCTGGTCGCCGGGATCCGAGGCGTCCTCGGGCGTCACGGCCTACGTCGTGCTCCGGGGCACGATTCCGGTGGGGACGACGCAACCGGGAACCGGCGGGTCCTCGTCGGACAGCCGCTCGTTCTGGGACCGCGGACTGGTCAACGGGGTGACGTACGCCTACCGGATCGTCTCGGTGGGTGGCGGTCTGTCGAACACCTCCGCCGTCCTGTCGGTCACGCCCGCGCCGGCCTCTCTCCCGTTCGGCACGTTGTATGCGGCTTCGGGTGACGGCTTCGTCCGGCTCAGCTGGAACGCGGCGTTGTCGTCGCCCGCGGAGTCCGGGGTGACGGTGTTCCGGATCTACCGGGCGGCGGGATCCGCGGGACTCTCCGCGGCGCCCGCCGATGAGGTGCCGCCCGTCGGCACCTACCTGGACCAGGGGCTCTCCAACCGGGTGGAGTACGCCTATCTCCTGGAGCCCTGCTGCCCTCCCCGCAGTCCCTCCGTCGTCCTCGCCACGCCGTTCCGGTTCGCCTACGGGAACGGCGTCCCGCTCGTGACGCCCGACCCGACGGGCCGAGCGCTGTCGTTCGTCGTCGCGTGGACCCCCGCGCTGAACGACACGGCCTGCGGCGGCGCCACGGATGCCGCGTCCTACCCGGTGGCCGCGTACAACGTGTACCGCAGCGACGACGGGGGCACGACGATGAAGCGCGTCGGCACCGTTCCCGCCGCCGGGTGCGCGCTCAGCCTCGTCGATCGGGTCCCCGCCTACGGGAAGCGCTACTACTTCCTGGTGCGGCCGGTGGACGACCACGGCGTCACGGGCGTCGCGTACCCGCTGGCGCTGATCGACGTGCCGTTGCCGGACAACCGGGTACTCCTGAATCACAACCTCTTCCGGCCGGGCCCGGAGCACGGCCAGACGCTCGACGTGAATTTCCAGGTCGTCCGGCCGGGGCACGTCACGCTGTCCGTCTGGACGACGACCGGCGAGGCGGTTCGGCGCAGGGCGTGGGAGGGGGACGTCACCGAGCCCGGCATCGGGGAGGACGCGCCGTACAACACGCGCGACCGGCAGCTGCACCCGTTCGTCTGGGACGGCACCAACGACGCGGGTGACGTCGTCTTCAGCGGCGTGTATCTCATCGTGCTGGAGATCGGCGGAAAGCGCGACGTGAGGTCCGTCGCGGTGATGAGATGAGGATGCTCGCCGCGTTCTTCCTGCTGGTCGCGGGCGGCCCGGCCCCGGCCGCGCCCGGGACGACGGGCGCCAATCTCCTCAAAGTCGAGGTCGGGGCGCGGGGGCAGGCGATGGGCGGGGCGTTCACGGCGCTTCCCGGCGACCTGGGCGGCGTGCTCGCCAACCCCGCGCTGGCCTCTCCCGTGGGGGGCCGCGCGTTGATGCTGGCCCACTGGCCGGGCATCGCGGGCCTCACGACGGACTTCTTGAGCTACGGCCTTCCGCTGGGGGGGGTCGGCTCGTGGGCCGGAACGGTCCTCCTGCGCCAGTTCCCCCAGATCGACAACGACGTGTCCGGCGAGGATCCGGTGGACGTGAACGACGGCCTGCTGATGATGACCTTCGCGCGGCGGGTGACCCGGGCGGGGGGGCATGCCGGGGTCAGCGTCAAACTGTTCAATACGACCATCGGGACGCAGAAGGCGACGTCGCTCGCCCTGGACGCGGGCGCGCTCGGGCAGTCCGGAGGGAAGATCCCGCTGCGTTTCGGCGTGGCGGTCCTCAACGTAGGCAATCCGATCAAGAACGAATCCGTGGGGGAGCGCCTGCCCCTCGCGGTGCGGGGCGGGATGAGCTGGTCGCGGCAGTGGTTCCCTCACCAACTCACCGCCGCGGCCGACCTGAAATTCGACGTAGAGCAGAACTACCGCGCGGCGGGCGGGCTGGAGTGGGTGCAGACGGGCCGGCTGGCGCTGCGCGCGGGCGGCGCGTTCTCGCGCTACGCGCCCGGTACCGTGGCGTTCGGGGCGGGCTGGCGGTTCCGCTCGACGCTGCTCGGACCCGAGGCCGAGTACTTCCTCGACTACGCGTACGTCCCGTTCGCGTTCGCCGGCGGCAGTCAGGCGACTCACTCCTTTTCCGTCTTCGTGAAATTCTGAAGGCTGGTATACTCCTTTCTTGATGCGGCCCGAGACATTCCCCGGCGATCCCTCCATCGACGCCGGGACGGCGCGCGAGCTGGGGCTGACACCGGGCGAATACGCGCGCATCCTGCGCCTGCTCGGGCGCGTGCCGTCCTACGCCGAGCTGGGCATGTTCTCGGTGATGTGGTCCGAACACTGCAGCTACAAGCATTCCCGTCGGCTGTTGCGCGCGTACCCGACGAAGGGACGGGACGTGCTGCAGGGGCCGGGCGAGAACGCCGGCGGCGTCCGCCTCGCGCCCGGGCTCGCGGTCCTGCTCAAGATCGAAAGCCACAACCATCCGTCGTACGTCGAACCGTACCAGGGCGCCGCGACCGGGGTGGGAGGCATTCTTCGGGACATCTTCACGATGGGCGCGCGCCCCGTGGCGCTGATGGACTCGCTGCGCTTCGGCCCGCCGCGCGACGCGCGGAGCCGGCGGCTCGTGCGCGGCGTCGTGGCGGGGATCGGCGGCTACGGGAACTGCATCGGCGTGCCCACGGTCGGCGGGGAGCTGGCGTTCGACCCCGGCTACGATCGGAACTGCCTGGTGAACGCCCTCGCCGTCGGCGTCGTTCATCCGCGGGATCTTCTCCGGTCGGCCGCGAAGGGCCCCGGCAACCTCGTCGTCTACATGGGCGCGGCGACGGGCCGGGACGGCATTCACGGAGCGTCATTGATGGCTTCTCGCGAGTTCGGCCATTCCACGACCGCCAATCGGCCGTCCATCGAACGCAAGGCCGCGAACGGCGGCGTCGCCGCCATTCGCGCGCCCCTCGCTCACGCTCGGGACGGTGATGCGGCGGTCGCAGATCTCGGTGGTATTTCCGCCGTGCAGGTCGCGGATCCGTTCTTGGGTAAGCTCCTCATGGAAGCCTCGATCGAGCTTTGCCGCCGGCACCTCCTCGTGGGTATGCAGGACATGGGGGCGGCCGGGCTCACGTGCTCGACCTGCGAGACCAGCGCGAAGGGGGGCACGGGCATGGACGTGGACCTGGACCGGGTCCCGCTGCGGGCGGCCGGGATGACGCCGTACGAGATCCTCTTGTCGGAGTCCCAGGAGCGGATGCTGCTCATCGTCACGCCCGGCCGGCTCAAGGCCGTCCGCGCGGTGGCCGCTGGTTTCGGGGTGGCCCTCGCGGTGATCGGCCGGGTCCGGGCAGGGGGCCGCGTCCGGCTGTGGCGGAACGGGCGGCTGGCCGCGGACGTCCCCGCCCGCGCGCTGACCGACGACGTCCCGATGCGTCCGATGCCGCCGCGCACGACGCCGCCGCGCCCGCCCGCGCCGCGCCGCCGGGCTCCCCGGCGGACCGACGCGGCGCGGACGCTGCTCGGGTTGCTCGCGGACCCCTCGTACGGCTCGAAGCGCCGGGTGTGGCGGCGGTACGATCACATGGTTCGCACCAATGCCGTGTTGCTCCCCGGGTCGGACGCGGCCGTGCTCCGTCTGAAGGGAACGAACCGTCTCATCGCGATCTCCGTGGACGGCCCTTCCCGCCTGGTCGAGGCCGACCCGTTCGTCGGAGGCCAGCTGGCGATCGCGGAGGCCGGGGAGCTGGCCGCGGTCCGCAAGGTCACCGAGCGCCTGGGAGTGGCTGAGGTCA